>CAZPUI010000094.1:0-12215 GCA_964589695.1 uncultured Solibacteraceae bacterium
GCCTTCAGCGCCGCGCGATGGTCTCCCCGGGCCTGGACCGTCAAGCCATCCTCATAGGCCGAGTGGTAGGTCGTCTGGTTCTGGCCAGCCAAGGTCAACGGCAGGAGGAGGGCTGGCAGGGCGCGCATGGCTCAGTCCCCCACGAAGAACCAGCGCAGGGCCTTGCGGGACACTTCCGGACTGAACTGCACCGTGAAGCTCACGAAGAGCCGCCGTTCCCGGATGGTCTCCTGACCCTCCAGGACGAGGGGATGGGTGGGGGTCTCAGCCACCGCGCGCATCAGGGTGCGGCTGCCCCGGGAGTCCTTGTAGGCCAGGTCCACCCAGGCCTGTTTGAATCGGATCCCGCATCCCAGGGTCCACCCCTTGATCACCCGTTGTTGGCCTGTCCCAGGATCCACGCTGAAGGAGGGCTCCCGGAAGGTGCCGGCGCGGAGGGGCACGAGCAGGCCCCCGGAGAGGCTGACGAGGTACTCCACGCCCAGACGGGCAGAGGCGGCATCCACCACGCGGGTGGGGGAGCGGCCATCGAAGAAATTGACGCCATCCATGGGCCCACCGGGATCCTTGACCCGCGCTTTGGACCACTCGCTCCGCACCCAGTCCCCGGCCACCAGCCAATCGGGATGGGGACGGAAGGCGAGCCCCAGGGCCAGGCTCTCCGGCCAGCGCACCACCACGCCCTCGTGGCGCGCTTCCGGCGTCTGGGCGTTGATCTCCTTGCGCAGGATCTGGCTGAAGTCCGCATCAAAGGGGGTGCGGTACACCACCGAAAAGGAGGCAAGGTTGAAGCGCCAGAAGGCCCCCAGGGTCCAGTTGGTGCCCCGCACGGAGCTCTTTTCCCAGGTCAGCACTTGGGTGGGATCCGCCCCCACCACGGCGCAATCCTGCTCGGTGTAGGTCCAATCCCCCTTCCAGGCATTGAGGGCCACCCCGAACAACAGCCGGGGGGACAACTCCGCTGCCAGTGCCAGGGAGCGCATGTTGATGCTGCCCCGCTGGTCGGACAGGCCCCGCTCCTCCACCAGGGGCGCGATCGGATTCCCGATGCGGCGGTGGATCGTCGAGTGGCCCTCGAGTTCATAGAGGCGCTGGGTGGACACCTGGAACACCACGTTCCGTCCCTTCACCTTCCAGGGAAAGGTCATGGAGGTGAACAGGGGTTCCCGTTGGCGCCGGACCTGGAGCCGCTCCTCGTAGGGAAGGTCGGGCTCGCCGGGGAAGTGCAGCTGTCCGCGCATCCCGAAGGATCGCTCCCCCCACATGCCGACATAGGTGAACTCGGGTTTCAGGAGCTGGGCGAGCCCGGCGGGGTTGAAGGATACCGCGGTGGCATCATCGGCCACGGCGGTAAAGGCCCCGCCGATGCCCACGGCCCGGGCGCTGGCCCCCTGGGGCACAAAGGCCGTCCAGACCAGCTCATCGGACCCCACCTGGCCCCACAGGGGCAGCCCACCCCCAAGGCCGAGGATGAGGATTTGCAGAGGAAAGAGGAGGAAGCGCATCAGGTGCTCCCAGGGCACGTTGTGATGAAAAAAATCATGATTGGACTCCCTGGGAAAAGGAAAGTCCGATTGTTGGATGGCCATCCCAAGGGGGTGGATGGGAGCCTCCCGAAGGGCCGGTCCTGGCACGGCCATGCCTTCCGCCGCCGGTGGCTGCGGGCCCATGGCGTGCTGGGCTCTTGCCAGGACGGCCCCTCCGCCGTGGCCAGCATCCGGGCCCTGGGCCCGGACCTGATCTCCCTGGATCGTGGTCCTCGACCGCCTCCATGTGCTCCATAGCCTGGGGGACGGCTGGACCTTCGCCCCTCCCAGCGGTCCCTTGGCCCCAGGGGGCCTTGGGTGGCGGCGGGGTCGGGGGTAGGCTGGCACTCACTTGAATGGAGTGCACGATGGGGCACACACGCAGGGCCTGGGCGGTCATGGTCCTCCTTACCACACCGGGGGTGCTCTCGGCCCAGGCCCCCTTTGGCCAGCCCCCGGCTGGCACGACCCCCGCCCTCCTGGGGCCCGGGATTCTCTCCACGGGGGACCACGAGCTGGCGGTGCGCTTCGCGGCGGATCTGCAGAGCTGCGATGTCATGCGCGCGGGCCCCGACTGGCACACGGCCATCCTGCGCTTCCGGCGCGAGGGCGAGACCTGGCGGGAGGTCGGCCTGGCACCCATTCCCTTCGAGGGGGGTGTGGCCTACCCCGCCCTATCGCCGGATGGGAAGGTGCTCGTCTTCGATGGCACCGCGTCCGGGGGGGGCATGCCTGCCCTCTGGCGATCGGAATGGCGCGGCGAGGCTTGGCAGAAGCCGGTCCGGCTGCCCGACACCGTGAATGGCCCGGGGGTGGTGATGCATGCCAGCCTGGCGGCCAACGGCAACCTCTACTTCAGCTCCAACCGCCCCGGGGGCCTGGGCGGCTTCGACCTCTACCGGACACGCCTCACCCCCGAGGGCTACGCCCCCGCGGAGAATCTGGGGTCCGGGGTGAATTCCCCGGACTTCGACGCCCACCCCTGGATCGATCCCCAGGAACGCTACCTCCTCTTCGATTCCCGGCGCCCGGGGGGGCAGGGTGGGAACGATCTCTACGTGAGCTTCCGGAAGCCCGATGGAACCTGGGCCCCGGCCCAGAACCTGGGGCCGGAGGTCAATTCGGGGGCCGGAGAGATGCGGCCCTACGTGCCCCCCTCGGGTGGGGTCCTGTATTTCTGTAGCGACCGCATCCTGGGCCACCCAGCCACGCCCTCCCCCAGCGTCGAGGCCTTCCACCGCCGCATCCATGGACCCGGCAACGGGAGCCAGGACCTCTGGGGGGTGAGCCTCGAGGTGGTGGCGCGCCTGGCCTCGACCGCGAAATGACGCCCGAAAGAACACCTGAACCCCATCCCTTTCCATGCGTGGAGGTCCCATGATCCGCACCCTGCTTCGCACCCTGGCCCTGCTCGGCTTTTTTGGCTGGGGACAGGGCTTCGCCCAGGTCGGTTCCGACTGGAAGTTGAAGCCCGCCCTCCTGGTCATTGATGTCCAGAACGAGTACCTGCCCCTGATGGCGGACTCGGATCGGAAGCAGGCCCCCAGGGTCATCAACAACGTGCTCCGCTGGTTCCATGGCAACGGCTTTCCCGTGATCCGCGTGTACCACACGAACCCCAAGATGGGGCCGAAGGTGGACACCCCGGGCTTCGAATTCCCCGCCGACATCGAGATCAAGCCTGAGGATCCGAAGGTCATCAAAACCTTCGGCAGCGCCTTCAAGAAGACCGAACTGGAAAAGCTGCTGCGGGAGAAGGGCGTGAACACCCTCTTCCTCTGCGGGCTTAGCGCCACGGGCTGTGTTCTGGCCACCTGGCACGGGGCCGATGACCTAGGCTTCAAGGCCTTTCTGCTGAAGGACGGCCTCCTGAGTCCCAATGCCGCCCACACCGCCATGATCCAGGAGATCTGCCCCACCATCAGCCTGCAGGCTCTGGCCCTGCTGATCAACAGCATGGCGAAGTGAGGGGCCACCCGCACCCCCCCAGGGACACCGCCTCCGATGAAGCTTCGCTCTGTGGTTCCCTTGCCCGTCCTGGTCGGCGTGCTTCGGGGCCTTGGCCCCCAGATCCCCCCCGAGCCCCCCCGATCCGATTGGACCCTGCGGGAACCCGTCGCCCAGGCCCTGAAGGCCGGAGACCGGGTGGGGGCGTTGAAGGCCTTGGCCACCCTAATGGCCCACCGAAGCAACTACGATCCTGCTGCGGACGAGCGCTTCGTCGCGGCCTTCGGCCAGGATCCTGGCTTCGCGGACCTCGTGAAGCGGCATCACCTGGCCAACCCCGTGCGTTTGGGCGGCACCGTGGCCTTCATGTGCGGGATCCGGACCTGGTGGGGGAGGGCATGGCCTACGACCCCCAGGACCGGCGCTATTACGTGGGATCCATGCCGGGTCGCAGGATTCTGCGGGTGACGCCCCGGGCCGGGGTGAAGGTCCTTGTGGGGACCGGTCAGGACGGTCTGGGGGCGCCCCTGGGCCTCCAGGTGGGCGGGCCCCGTCGGCTGCTCTGGGCCCGCAGCGAGTCGAAGGCTGAGACGGGTGTCTTTGCCTTCGAATTGGCCACCGGACGGCTGCGCCACCGGGCGACGCTGCCCCGCCAGGGCCACCTCTTGAACGACCTGGTGGTGACCTCGAAGGGGGAGGTGCTGGTCACGGACTCCGAGGGGGGGGTAGGTGCTGCGCCTGGGGGGGGCCATGACCACCCTGGAGCTTGACCGCTTCACGAACCCCATGGGCCTCACCTTCGTGCGTATCCCCGCCGGCACCTTCCGCATGGTCTCCACCCTGCGGCCCGAGGAGCAGCCCGTGCACACCGTGGACATCCGGAGCTTCTGGATGGGGGGCACGGAGGTCACCCAGGTCCAGTGGCAGGTGGTGATGGGCACGAATCCCTCGCACTTCAAGGAGGCGGGGCCCGATGCGCCCGTGGAGCAGGTCACCTGGGAGAACGTCCAGGTTTTCCTGAGGCGGCTCACGGAAAAGGATCCCGGGTGGAACCCGACGTGAGGTCCCCGTGCATTCTCCCTGTGCTGGGTGGTCTCCGTGTTCGATTCTTGAAAAGACGATTGTTTCTAAGGGGCGTCTACAGGATGCCCGCGCCTTGGAAGCTGCTTCGATCGTGCGGGCGGATCTCCCCGCCTGAGAATCTATGAGAATCTGGATTCCGCGGTGTCCGCCCTCCGCGGATCCAAATCAGGTGGAGCAAAGCATGCCAGAACCCCAAGGAATGACTTCGGGCTATCGGTTCTTGAAGCGGGTCCTGGACCTCGGCATGGGGATTCCTGCCCTTGTTATCTTCAGTCCGATCCTCCTGGGGGTGGCCGTGCTGGTGCGTCTGCGCATGGGGAGCCCCGTGCTTTTCGTGCACGAAAGGGCGGGGCGGGGGGGACGACCCTTCCGGATGGTGAAGTTCCGTACCATGACGGATACCCGGGATGCCGCGGGCCAGCTCCTGCCGGATGATCAGCGCCTCACGCCCCTGGGGCTCTTCCTGCGCCATGCCAGCCTGGATGAGCTGCCCCAATTGCTCCACGTGGTGACGGGTTCCATGAGCCTGGTGGGCCCGCGCCCCCTGCCCATGGCCTATGTGCCGCGGTACAGCCCGGTCCAGGTTCGTCGCCTGGAGGTGAAACCGGGCATCACGGGCTTGGCCCAGGTGAAGGGGCGCAACACCCTCTCCTGGGAGGACAAGCTGGCCCTGGATGTGCAGTACGTGCGGGAGGTTTCCCTGGGTCTGGACCTTCGGATCCTCGCCTGGACCGTGTTGAAGGTGCTCCGTCGGGATGGCATTGCCCACGCTGGTCAGGCCACGATGCATGAGTTCCAGGGGAGTCCCACTGGGCCCGAGGCCGAGGACTCCAGGAACGGGTAGGCGGCTCCGTCGCACTGGGTGCCGAGGGCGAGGACGACATCCTGGAATGGGCGAGCCGCGTGGTGATTGATCCGGCCTGCCACGACGGTCAGGGGTTAGCATCAGGGGTGCGTCCGAAGCCAGGATCTTGAGAACCCAACGTCGCCCGCGCTTGACGGAATGAAGACAATGGGTCTCCCACGGAGCCCGACTGCAGCACATCGAAGCCCATCAGCCCCAAAATCCGCCCTTGGGTATCAAAGGGTCTGGGAGGCCGAGGGGGTGCACCGCAACACTGGGACCTTGGGTTCGGTTTCCCCCCACAACCAACGTTCCGAACTGGGGTGTCCAGTGGGCTACTTCCTGCTTCTCCTGTTCACGATTCTGTTCATCGTGCTCTTCCTACATACCCGCCGCGCCAAGGACAACCGTCTGGCCAACACGATCCATGCGTTCGCCCTGCAATTCACAGCGCCAGAGCGTCAGGCCATCCGGACCGCCATGGCCGAGGGCAAGCCGGGCCGGGCCCGGGCGGTGGTGTTCGATCGCTTTCCCTGCGCCCCTGACGAAGCCGACATGCTGGTCCAGGTTGTCCTGGTCCTGCCGGAGTAGCCATGTGCCTTGCCGGCCTCGTCCTGCTGGTCTTCCATGCCTACATCGTGCATTCGAGCCTGGTGTTCCACCGGGTGAAACAACGATCCAAGGTCTGGTTCTACCTGTCCTGGATTCCCGTTGTGGGTTGGGTTTCGCTGCTGATCCTGTCGCTGCTCCCGGCCCTGGGGGGATGCAGCCAGTGCGGATGGCGCCGGGATGGCCGCTTCCCTCTGCACTGTCCCGAATGCGGATGGGAGCTCGCCAAGCCCAGGTATGAGGAGGCCCCCCTGGAGCCCGGTCAGCACCGGATACCTTTCTGGCTCGGGCATTCCCTGGGCGGGGTGTTCGTGGTTCTCTTCGCGTTGGCCCTGCTGGCCTTCACCCTCTGGCCCGTCCTGCGAACCTGGGAGCGCTGGGAATACAAGGTGGTGAAGGCCAGGGTGGTGGAGGATCCTGCGGTTCACCAGGCCCTGGGTTCACCCCTCCTGTTCGGATGGCCGGACGCCCACTGGAGCTGGGAGCAACAAACGGCCAGGGGCACCTTGAGCATGGAGATCACGGGCCCCAAGGGCCGGGGCCACCTGGAGTCGGCCTTCGAGTCCTGCGCCCTCCATGGCTGGCATTTCACGATCCTGTCCCTGGTGACCCCCACCGGGGCTCGCCTCAGCCTGGGGGACTCCCATCCCGAAGGCCGGAAGGCCCCCCCACGGGGAGGCCACCTATGCACCATGGGCACCCCCATGGATGAAGCCACCTGCGCCACCATGGCTCGACTCGCGCAGGATCCGGTGCTCCTCGCCCACCTTTCCGCGCCCCTCATCTTTCGGGGGGCGCCGCGGCTGACCCCCGAGGGGCCGGATTCCTGGCGGATCGTGGCCGAATTCCAGCACGGGGAGGCCTCCGCCAAGGTCCGTGGCCGTTTGGCGGACTTCGATGCCATGCACTTCTCGGATCTGGTGCTCAGGCTGGACGGGGACTCCCAGCCCATCCCCCTGGCCCCAGGAAGCGCCGCGTCCTGGAGGCCCTCCTCCTTTGCGACCTTCCGGCACCGCCTGGGTCCCACCCTGAAGGCATATGCCCTGCACAATGCCTTTGAGCTGCTCTTCATCGCACTGATCTCGGTGCTCGCACTGTGGGTTTGGGTGCGCTACCGCAAGAACCGGCGGGCCAAGGCAGTTGCAGGCAGGTGACGTGGGCGAGGGCGCAGCTCCCCGTGGGTCCACGCATCCCGGGATTCCATCGAATTTCCTCTGAGAGCCCTGGTGAAGGTCGGTGAGGGGTCGCTATCCTGGGCCATGTCCCCCTCCCAAGGTCGGCCCATGGAT
Source organism: uncultured Solibacteraceae bacterium (assembly GCA_964589695.1). Classification (GTDB taxonomy): domain Bacteria; phylum Acidobacteriota; class Holophagae; order Holophagales; family Holophagaceae; genus CAZPUI01. The sequence continues at coordinate 7,299 of CAZPUI010000094.1, forward strand.
CCCGAAATCGAAAGCCTGCTGGGCACCAAGCTGGGGAATTTTCGGCTCGAGAGGGTCCTGGGCCGGGGTCGTATGGGCATCGTCTTTCTGGCCAAGGACGAGGCTCTGCTGCGCAGCACGGCGGTGAAGGTCATGTCCTGGTCCTTCCAGGGCCCCACGGGCCATGATCCCGAGGCCTGGTTCCTGGCGGAGGCCCGGAATGTGGCGCGGATCAGCCATCCCGGGGTGGTCCAGATCTACGGCGTGGCCCGCCACGGTCCCCACTGCTACATCGCCATGGAGTATGTCGAGGGGGAATCCGCGGATCGGGTGGTGGCCGCCAAGGGGCCCCTGGGGGTGGCCGAGGCCACCAAGGTGCTCCTTCAGATCGTGGGCGCCTTGCAGGTGGCCCACCACGCCGGGTTGGTGCACCGGGATATCAAGCCCGCCAACCTGCTTCTTCGCGCGGATGGCACGGCCAAGCTGGGGGACTTTGGCATGGCCCTCCACCGGGATGCCTCCCAGTCAAACCTGGGGGTGGTGCAGGCGGGTACCCCGCAATTCCTGGCCCCGGAACTCTGGGGGGGGGGCCGGGCCGCCAGCCCCGCGGCGGATATCTATGCCCTGGGGGTGACCTATTTCTTCCTCCTGACCGGCCGCCTTCCCTTCGAAGCGCCGGACCTGCCGGGGCTGGCCCAGGCCCATGCCAGCGTCCCCGTGCCCGACCCCAGCATGCATGTGCCGATGCGGGCGTCTCGCTGTGGTGAGGTGATTCGGCGCTGCATGGCCAAGGGGCCCCAGGACCGCTATGAGAGCGCCAGCGCCCTGGGGCTGGACCTGCGGGGGATCCTCCAAGACCTTGAAATCGGCTCGGTCCCCCCACCCTCGCGAGCCCCCGCGGACGAGTCCTGGGTGCGTTTCTTTGGCCTGCGGCGCCGCCCCTTCCAGCTCCGCGGGTTGGAGGAGCTGCCCCTGGAGGGGGTGGACCTCCGCCCCTTCGGCCAGGCCCTGGCCGGACGGCTGCAGGCCCAGCCTGGCATGACTCTGCTCCTCACTGGCGGGCCCATGGGAGGGGGGCAGGGGCTGGTGCTCCAGGCCCTGCGCGCCATGGAAGGACTTGGGCTGCTGGCGGGATTGCGACCGGAGCCCACCCCGGCGGAGGGGCTTCTCCACCGGGCTTGCCTGGCCTTTGGCGCCGTGCCCCTCCCTGGGGGGGGGCCCCACGCGGCCCTGGAGGGCCTCCTCGGGTACCTGGAATCCGGGGCTCCCGGCTCGCGCCCCGCCGTGCTGGTGCTTTCCATGGAGCAGAACTCCCGGGACCTGGTGACCCTGATGCAGGTGGCCCGGAATACGCGCTACCTCAGCCTGGTGGTCCTGGGGGATCCCGCGGACGCTGCGAACCTGCGCATGTCGGGCCTGGACGATCCCGGGATGCTCGCCTTCCCGACCCTGACCTTCAGGGAGGTACAGGCTTACCTTCAGGGGTGGATCAAGGCCACCCAGGAGGCGGGTACGGCCCCCCTGGTCCTGACCCCCGATGCCAGTCTCATGCTCGCCAACCGGTCCGAAGGGCGGATCCCCACCCTGGACCTCCTGGCTACCAACATGCTCCAGGTGGCCGCAGCGGAGCGGCGGAGGGTGATCTCCTCCTGGGATGCGTGGGTGGCTCCAGGGTTGGATCCGGACCTCTTTGCCCTGGACCTTGCCCAGGGGAAGGTCCCCCCCAGGCCCGAGTCCTGGCCCACCCCCGAGGTGCTTCAGATCCTCAATACCTGCCGCCAGCAGGCCGGCACGAGTCAGCGCACATCAGAGACATAGTTAGTTCACAGCCTTGTACCCCAGCCGCACACAGCCCCAGTGCTGGCCCTGCACCATCACGGGGACGGAGAGGTCGGCCATCTGTTCCCCGGTGTCCCGCTGGTAGCGCTGGACCAGATACGGTGCGGTGTTCCTGGCGGCGGCGAAGCCCGTGCGGTCGAGGAACATGCGCTTGGTGCGGTTGTTCACAAGGTCCACCCCCCGATTCCCCGTGAGGGGCTGGGCATAGCGGAGGTTGTGGGAAGGGACATAGCCATTGAGGTCCGTGAGGATGAGAAAGACCAGGGCAGGGTTCCTGGCCAGGAAGCGCTCCTGGATGGGGCTGATGTCCTTGTCGGAGAGGGCGTCGTAGTCCGTGGTGTACTTGGCGGGATCGGTTCCGGGCACCGCGTAGTACAGCCTGGAGAAGAGCTTGTCCTTCGAAAGGGCCTTGGCCGAGATCCAGCCTTCCAGGACGCGGGTGCACTCGGCGGCAAATTCCTGGGCCAGGGCCAGGAGCTCGCGCTCCTGGGCATTCACCGCCGTGGACTCCACCGCAGGCTTGGGTTTGACCTGGGCGGCCAGGGGCAGGGTGAAGAGCGCACCCAGGAGGGCACAACGGGAGAACATCGTGGGGAGCATCATCGGAGCATCTCCGTGCAGAGGGGGATTCTATTCGCCCAGGCGGGACATGGCTGCCCGGAGGCTGGCCCTGAGGCGGTCCAGGGACTTGGCCATGCGCCCCACTTCGTCGGTGCTGGTCGGCACGATGTGCTCGTCCAGCTTCTCGCCGATGCTGATCTGGTCCGCCAGTTCCGAAAGCTTCTCCAGGGGGTGGATGGCCCGTTTGACCATCAGGAAGACGACGAAGGCGGCCACCCCGGTGAGGATGGCGAAGATGGTCAGGAAGGTGGTCAGGAGCTGCATCTGGTAGCTGCGGATCTTGTCGATGGACACCCCGATGCGGAAGCAGCCCCAGTGCTTGCCCTTGACCTCGATGGGGCTGGACACATCCCACATCATGGCCCCCGTGTCCCGCTGGTAGAGCTGCACCAGGTGCGGGGCCGTGTTCCGGGCGGCCTTCAGGCCCACCTCGTCCTCGAACTTCCGCTTGGTTCGGTTGCCCGCCAGGTCCTTCTTGGGGTCGCCCGTCAGGGGGGCCTGGAATATCGCATTATGGGTGGGCCCGTAGCCGTTCACGTCCGTGCCCAGGGCATAGATGAAGTCTTCGCTGCTAAGGAACTGGTCCTGGAGCACCTGGACGCTGTGGTCCGTGAAGAAATCGTAGGCCGTGTGGTAGCGGGGTACTCCACCCCAGTCATAGCCCTTGATCTCCTCGTAGCGCTGCTCGAAGAGCTGGTTGATCGTGACATAGGCATTGTCCACGGCGTTTTCCAGGGTGGAGCCGTAGGCCCGGGCGCCGATGGTGGCGGCGAGCTTCGCCTTCTCCAGGGTCAGGTCCTGCATGGCCTTCATCTCCCGGGAGGAGATGATCCACGCCGCCACCAGGATGAGTATGGAAAGCAGGGAGACGAGGGCCAGGGAGACCTTCAGGCTGAGGTGACTGCGGATCCGGGTGGCGAGGGACATGGGGACTCCTTGGAAACTCAGGCGCCAAGCATGGTCTTGCGGAACTGTTGGAGGTCGGCGGCATCCTCGATGTGGCCCTCCAGGACCTTTTCAAGCTCGTGGGACTGGGCCCTGGAGAAGGGTTGGCCGGGCATGAGTTTGCGCACGGCCTCCTTCACGAAGACCTTGGCCATGGGGCCCACACTCATGGCCAGGGCCCGGGTGATCTGGGTCAGGTAGGCGGCACTGGCGGCATCCACCACGCTCACACCCGAGGCGGCCATGGAAGAGGAGCCTCCGATGCCGGACCAGCTCAGGCCGCTGTCCGCCACCACGGGTGTCTTGGGGGGCTCGGGAAGGGGCGCCGGGGCCACGGGGCCGCCTCCCAGGTCCGAGGTGGGGCCCCCCGCCAGGGCGCCCTTCAATCGGGAGGCGGCCATGCGGATGGCCACGCCGCCGAAATTGGGATTGATGGAGGCATCGGCCACCACCACCAGGTAGCTCGCCTGGGCATGGCTGCCCCCCAGGTTGCGGAGGAAGAGGCGGCCTTCCGTGAACTGCAGGCTCACGCCCTCCCAGGCCTCGTCCAGCAGCAGCAGGGTGTCGAGGGTGTTGACGATAGAGGGGCGGATCTGCTCCAGCCATTCGGCGGTGTAGACCGGGTGGGTCCGGAAGGCGTAGAGCTGGCCGCGGCCCCGGAAGACCAGGACGGCCAGTACGCCCTCGAGCTCCATCAGGCCCTGGAGAATGCTTTCCATGGTCGGACTCCTAGGCGTGCAGCACGCTGTCGAGTTTCTTTTCGAGGGCCGGAAGGGGTTTGCCAGGGTCCACGGAGAGCCCCAGCACCCCGCCGCTCCATTCGCACAGGAGGCAGGTTCGGCCAGGGCTGGACACCACGGCGCGGTGGAACCGGCCCAGGCCCAGGTCCGCCCCTGCCTGGGCAGCGTTCTGCACGATGAAGGCCGCCAGGGCCCCCACGGTCTCCGAGTCCACGTTTCCCGAAGCGTCCAGCACCGCCCCCGAGGGATCGCTCCACACTGCGCTCAGGACCTCGGGGAGCTGGGTGATGACGGATAGGTTTCCCATGACGCACATTCCTTCAGCAGGTGACTCCGGGGACAGCGAACCTTGCATTCTGGAATATGGAAAAACACAAATTCCGTGACTTAGGCCGCTTGAATTGCATTCGCTCATCCCAGGATGGCGCGGGATTGCGGCCCGTCAAGGGAAAGGAGGGTCCCCAGTCGATGGTCAGGTCATTCCGGGCAAGGGCCCCGCAGCCAAGAGGTCCGTGGCCCACTCCACCCAGCGTTCCGATGAATACCCCAGGCCCTGGGCTTCCTGCGGGGCCTGGAACCGAGGTTCGGGGAGGGTGAGCACCAGGGACTGGGCCAGGCCATAGGCACAGGCGCACATCATGAACCAGGCCACCTCGCCCACGGCCACCACTTTCAGGGGACCCTCCGACCGCTCCTGGCAGGCTTGCACCAGGGTCTGGAGGCGCTGGATGTTCCAGGAGTGGAGCACCCGCTCCACATCCAGCACCTCGTCCCTGCGACGGTAGCCCACGTA
>CAZPUI010000095.1:0-12174 GCA_964589695.1 uncultured Solibacteraceae bacterium
TGTCCTACAGATTGACCTTGCCAAGTGAAGACCGATTGAAAGAGAGGCGAATGCACAAGGCTCCGAACCGGCCTGATCACATCGAGTACCTGCTCGAAAGGTATGTCCTGGTTGGTTTGGGCTTCCAGTGTCCTGGTCTTGACTCGGGCCAATAGTTCAGCGGTGTTTGGCTGTTCACTTAGGTCCACCCGAAGGGCGAGCATGTTCACGAAGCATCCGATAAGACCGGATGTTTCTCGATGTCCCCTGTTCGCCGCTGGGGTTCCTACCACCAGATCCTCCTGACCGGTAAGTCGGGAGAGCAGCGCCACCCATGCGGCCAAAAGCGTCATGAATGGTGTGGTATTGTTCCTGTGGCAAAGTTTTCGAACACCCAATGCCAGTGGGGCGTCTATGGTCAAGGTGACCGTGCCTGCTTGGAAACTTGGTCGGGTTGGGCGAGCGCGGTCGGTGGGGATTTCCAGGAGCCCTGGAGCTCCTGCCAGTGTCTGTTTCCAGAATTGAGCCTGTTTTTGAATGTCTTCCCTGGATACCTGCTGGCGTTGCCAGATGGCGTAGTCCGAGTACTGGATTTCAAGAGGAGGCAGATTGGGGTCCTCACCAAGCGCATAGGCCCGGTAAAGTTTGCTGAATTCCCCCATGAGAATGTTCATGGACCAGCCGTCCGAGACGATATGGTGCATGGTGAAAAGCAAGGTATGGAGGCTCTGGGACTCCTGAATGAGTCGTCCTCGAATGAGTGGGCCACAGGACAAATCAAACGGGATCGCGGCCTCTTCCCGCACGATGGTCCTCAGCTGCTCTAGGTTGTCCACCTGCTCCTCAAGAAGCAGGAATTTGGCTGAGGAAGGAGGTTCGATGAGCTGGGCCGGTTGGGCATCCTTCAGGATGAAGGTGGTTCGGAGGCTTGCGTGTCGCGCCACGAGGTGATCTGCAGCACGCTTCAAGGCATCGCGGTCCAGTTTTCCTCGAAGACGGAACCCGCCATGGATGTGATACGTCTCGCTAACGCCTTCCATCTGCGAGAGGAACCAGAGCCTGGTTTGGGCGAAGGAAAGAACAGTAGGTCCTTCATGATGATCTGAGGGTATTATGGAATTACTTTTATTTTTTGAATTATTTTTTAGATCTATTAGCAGCGCAAGTTTCTGTTTTTCGTTAAGCGTCTCGAATGCGGCTTTGTCCACGTAGTCACCTTCAGGATAATCATATAATTCGAATATAGAAGTTGGGGGGGGATCGAGGTAGTCCTTCAGTGCTCTGAGATATTGTATTCATTGCATGAAATAATTCAAGTCGCTGTTGAGTGGCGTACCATATTTGAGCCATTTGCAAGATCCCTCGTTTCGTGGAAATTTAACGCTTGAACAATAGTAATTCGATGAATGAGGTGGGGGGTGGGGAGAAAATGTTGTAAGTGTATATTGCTTAATAGTGTGTTTGATTATGCTACTGGCCGCCGTGTTTAGCTCCTGGATGCCTCGGTCTACGTTGGCCACGAGTTCATCCAAGAATTTGTAGAGAAAATTGGAAGTGTGGCTTGCCTTGAGACGACGCCATGTTCGCTCGGTGTCGATAAGGTCGGGGCATCAGGCCAGAAGCCATTTCACCTCCAGCCGTGCCTCGTATTCCGCAAGGAATGCGGCCACGGTCTTCGGAGATGAAAGCTGCCGTTGTTGAAAATCATCAGGATGCGACGACCAGGGTATCCATTGAGCAGCACTTTTAGAAACGCGATGAAGTGGGTGCCGCGCTTGGTTCGAACCCAGTAAGTCGTCAGTCGTTCAGTCTGCAGGTTCAGGCTCCCTCAGAGCATTCGCTTGTGGCTCGTTTCAGGGGTGTGGGCCCGTAGGCAGTTGAGGTGGGTCGGTGGTGACGTGTAACCCAACGTCCAAGGGGGACAAGGTCCACATCGAAAGCCTTGGCGGTTGCCCGTCCCATACATGGCCAGAGCCCGGCTGTGGTCCAGGAAAATTGGATCCATAGAACGGGCTGATGCGGCCTGGCGTAGTTCGTGATGCTTAGATCCCTAGAGATGGAAAATGGTCGATGGGCCAAAACCCAATATAATCATTGTATTGGATATATTGTCTTAAAATTGATCTCTGGATAGAGCAATTGCTCGCTTCAAAAAGGTAGCACCTGCGGGGATGTTGGGTCAGTGAGGGTTCATTCTAAGATTTCAACCCCGCCAACCATCCCGCCAGGGGACTGAGGTCGGCCATGGGGGTGTCATCGCCGTAGGACACGGCGGCGAGCCCTGCCCTCAGGGCTTCCGGGGTGTGGCGCTCCTGTTTCAGCAGGTGGTTGGCCCCCTTCAGTTCCAGGACTTTGCCCGGGAAGTTGGCGGGGAGGGTGGCGGGTTTCCAGGTCTGGACGTCCCGGTCCCCCCAGGCCACGGCGCAGGGGATGGTGAGCTTGGCCGCCAGGGGCCAGGGCTCCAAGTCCAGGATGCCCCGGGAGAAGGCGAGGTTGACTGGAGTTGAGAAGCTCGCCCCCAGGGAGACGATGCCTGGAAGGACCTTCGGGCCAGGGACGGGGGCGGGTTGGCCCTGTCGGATGGCCTCGAAGACGGCATCCAGGTGGGCCAAGTTGGGGGCGGCGGCGTCGGGGGGCAGTTGGTGAACGACCTGCTCCCGGACCGTCTTGGCCATGCTCTGGTGGGGAGCACAGAGCATCAGGAGGGCGTCGGCCTCCTTGGCCACCCGGAGGGAGAGGAGGGAGCCTTCGCTGTGGCCGATGAGCAGCAGCTTGCGGCCTTTGGCCTCGGGCAGGCTGCGGGCGAAGGCTACGGCGGCCTGGACATCACCGCTCTGGGCCTCCAGGGAGATGTCCAGCTTGGGATTGTTGCTCCCCAGGAACCGTTTGTCGTAGCGCAGGCTTGGAATCCCCTGCTTGGCCAGCCATTCCGCGAAATCCCGCCCTCCGTGGCTCTTCATGGCCTTGCCCGTGGCAGGGTCCCGGAGCAGGGGATTGGACCAGTTGCGATCCGTGGGGCCCGAGCCCGCCACCAGCACCGCCATGTAGGCATGGCCCTTGGCCGGGCGGACGCTGCCCTTCAAGGGCGCCCCCTGCCAGCCCGTGAAGGCCACCTCCCGGTCCGGCGAGGACGGGTCGGGGGTGGTCTTGGGGACCTCTCGCTTCATCTGGAATGGGAAGGATCCGCCCCCCTGGGAAAAGGTGCCTTGGATCGTTCCATCGGCCTCCAGGGTCCCACGGAAGGTGGGGTTGCCCGGAATGTCCTTCAGGCGGAAGGACACCCGCTTCTCCTCCACCGTGATGTCCACCAGGGGGTGGTCCACCATGTGTTGTTCCCGGAGGGTGAGGGTTCCACGCCAAGGCTTGCCCTCCACCAGCTGGACTTGGAAATCCATCACCATGCCAGGAACCTGAAGGGTGCCGGCCCAGTGGCCGGTGGGCGCGGTGGAGGCCACCTGGACAAGGGCGGGGATGAGTAGAAGGGGATGCATGGAACCTCCTGCAGACGTGGTCGCGTCCGTCTGGCATGCGTATCAAGACGGGGACCCTTTGGGTTGAGAACAATGGGGGACGCGTGCAGGGATGAAGATACGAGATTTAGACAAACATCAAAATATCGGGCTCCTTGGACCGACGAACGGTGGTTCTCCACCGGCGGGGAGCGGAGGCTCCCCCCAACGTAGGTAAAGGTCGGCCACGGGAAGGCTGGGCGATGCCAGGGGCAATCGGGTGGCCAGTACAACCCTTGTCGCCCTTTGGGAAGGGAAGGCCCACTTCTAGGTGCGTCACTGGAGGTGCAGCTCGATGACGGGGAGGGCGACATCGGGTTTCTTCACCGGCAGTTTGAGGATCAGGGTCCCTTCGGACGACGTGTCCAGTTTGTCCTGGAAGGGGGCGTCCGGTCGGCCCATCAGCACCTCCGAGCCATCGTGGAGGAGTTGGGCGTACTTCACCTTGCCCGCCCATCCCGGCAGGAAGAGCTGGCCCATGGGCCAGTCCACCACGTGCACGTAGACCCTTTGGGACGGGGGGTGGTAGGTGAGCAGACAGCGTTCCGGGGCCTTCAGGTGCGGGGGTGCCGCGGTGCAGCCGGTGATGCTTCGAGCGTGCAGCCGCATCCAAGCCCCCAAGGCCCTCAGCCGTTCCGTGGCGCGTTCGTCAAAGCAGCCCCTGGAGGTGGGTCCCACGTTCAAGAGCAGGTTGCCCCCCTTGCTGACGATCTCCGCCAGGCTGGTGATGAGCTGGGTGGGGCTCTTCCAGCCCTCCTCGTCGCGGTGGTAGCCCCAGGAACCCGAGAAGGTGTTGCAGGTCTCCCAGGGGATCCGCTCGCCATTGCGCACGGGCCATTCCCGGGGAATGAACTGCTCGGGGGTGACGAAGTCCCAGCTGCCGGGCTGATCATCCAGGTCCAGGCGGTCGTTCACGAGGACCTGGGGCTGGAGCTGGCGCACCAGCTTGAGGAGATTCTCGCTGTCCCAGTCCAGCCGCCCCTTGCCGTCCTTGCCAAGGGGGAAACTGTAGTCCAGCCAAAGACAATCGATGCGGCCGTACTCCGTGAGCAGCTCGCGCACTTGGTTGAATGCGTAGGTGCGGTATTTCGCCATGTCCCTCCCAGCGGCGGCCTGGCGGAAGGCGGCATCCTGGTACTGGGGATGGTTGCGGTCCACGGTGTAGTCGGGGTGATGCCAGTCCAGAAGCGAGTAGTAGAAGCCCACCTTCAGGCCTTCGGCACGGAAGGCTTCCACGAATGCCTTCAACAGGTCCCGCCGGGCGTGGGTATTGGGAGCCTTGTAGTCGGTGAACTTGGAATCCCACAGGCAGAAACCTTCGTGGTGCTTGGTGGTGAGGACCGCGTATTTCATGCCCGCTTCCTTGGCCTGCCGCGCCCAGGCTTTCGGGTCATAGAGGTCGGGATCGAAGCGCTCGAAGTAGCGCTGGTAGTGCGCTTCGGTCATGTGTTCCTTCTGCTTCACCCACTCGTGTCGGGCGGCCATGGCATAGAGGCCCCAGTGGATGAAGAGTCCGAAGCGCGCCTCCGTCCACCAGGCGTGGCGTGCATCGTTCACCATGGGTGAAAGGGGGGCCTGAGGCCATACCAGGGCCGGAAGGGAGGCAAGGAGCGCCGAGCGCAGCAGCTTCATGGGAACCCCGAAAGGAATGGAAATCTGCCGATGAAAGGGTTCGGCCCAAAAGGTCCGCGATACCGAACCCTCAGTTGATGTCCATGGCGTACGCGATGGTGAAGGCGCGGGAGAAGGGTCCTGTGCCGCTGCGGGGTGCGAATTTCCAGGCATAGCCGTACTGCAGGGAGGCTTGGGTGAAGAGGCCCAGCCAGGGGCCCGGATCCAAGGCCACGTAGGTGACCTCGCCCTGGGCATCCACGTGGAGTCGGCCCGTGACCTGGGTGACGATCCGCATCTGCCGGGCATGGTCCCCCTGGGAGGGCGCCATGGGGCGGAAGCGTTCCGGGGCCTGGTCGTCCTCCGGGATGTGGGCCCCTGGAACCCGCCAAGGGTTGCTCCGCTTGAAGTGATCGTTCTTATCTTGCAGGCTCAGGGCATAGAACTTGAAACGCTTGCTGGCACCGAGCTCCTGGATGCCGCTGGAGGCGGCTTCCAGGTCCGCTTCCCGCCCCCAGGCGGCCAGCCAATCCGCCAGGATCCACATGCGGGGGTCGTTCCAGGGGTCCCGCTGGGGACTGCGCTGGGTGGCCCTGGGGGTCAGGTGGCGAGCGATCTCCAGCACCAGGTCCCGCTGCTCGGGGCGTGTGTTGTAGCACCAGACATGGTAGGTGCCCGGGCTCACCTCCCGGGTGGGGCTCTCCCGGATCGTGCCCTCCAGGGCCCGGTGGTAGGGACTCCGGGGATCCATCCTGAAGGTGGCACCCATGCGCCGCGGGGAGGGCGGGTCCTGCACCCGCTCCGCATCATCCCCACGAAAGGGTTTGGAGAGGTTCAGGATGTGCTTTCCTGCCGTCCGTTCCAGGTCCAGGATGGCCCTGAAATCCCCTGCTTCCACCCGGCGGGTGAGGGCCCAGGCCTTGAGATCCCGCTCCCCTTGCTCGGAGAGATCCAGGAGCCAGGTGCTCCAGGGGGGGCGGGCACCGGCCTGGACTTCACGTTGCCGGGCCGCCAGAAAGGCCGTGAGCTGCTCTGGGGTGAAGCCGCTGGGAATGCGCTTCCCGGCCCAGGTGCGGAGGGCGGTCCAGTCCTGGGCCGAGACGTTGGAAGCCTGGGGTTGCGCCATCGCGTGCAGGCACAGGGCACCCAATAACAGGTTGCGTTTCATGGTCATGCCCTAGAAGTGGTAGCGCACACCCAGTTGCAGCCACGATGGGTTGATGGGGCCCCGGGCGATGTCCCAGCTGACGTAGTGGTCGCCCAGTTCCTTCGGCCCCCTCCCCAGCTCGGTGAGCTGGTAGAGGGCTTCCAGGGAAACCCGCGGGTGGAGGGCGTAGTCGAACCCCATGCGCGCCCCCAATTTCAGGCCATCGGCATTGGTGATGCTGAAGGCGGAGTTGTAGTAGGTCACGCCCGAGGCCGTGCCGGTGGAGGGGGTGCCCTCGTTCTTGACTCGGTATTTGTTGACGCTCAGGCCCACCACCAGGGCCAGGCCCGGCAGGGGCAGCCGGATATGGGCATCGCCGGACAGCTGGAGGGAGGCCAAGGAGGTCTTCAGGTCCTTCCCCTGGACCTTGCCGGGCATGGCGTTGTACGACAGCCCCAGGCGCACCCGGGTGTCGCTGGCGGGAAAGGTCGTGTCGTAGGCGCCCCCCAGGGCGAATCCCGATCCGCTGTTCGTCGCTTTCTTCAAGTCATTGCTGCCCATGAACAGGGCGGAGTGGACCGAAAACCGTGGGGAAGTCTGGGCCACCAGGGTGCTGCCGAAGGCAGCCATGAGGGCAATCGACAGGATGGTATGCATGGTCTCTCCCGGTCCGAGGAATCAGAATTTCAAGCCAATGCTTGTGGCGACGGTGCGCTGGGGCAGGAAGTACGCCGAGGCGGTGGAGGTACCCCAGGGCACGCTGCCGAAACTGGCCGGGAGGTACGGCGCCATCACATCCCTGCGGGTGCCCACGTTGAAACTGGTGTTGAGCCACATGCTCTGGAGCATGTTGTTGAAGAGGTTGTTCACGAAGATATCGCCGATCAGCTTCATCCTTCCGATCCCCAAGGGGGCGCTGAAGGCCACCTTGAAGTCCACGCTGTAGGTGTCGTTGTAGCCCAGGAGCCCGCGATCCCCCCAGCCTCGGGTGAAGGTCGTGGGTTGGGTGGGCACGGGAACCCCCTCCAACTTGTTGGTGGCGTCGATGCCGAAGAGGGTCCTGTCCGTGGCCAGTTGGTTCACCGTCCGCAGGCTGATGCGGCGACCGGTGTCGTAATTGAGCACCCAGGAGGGTGAGAGGTGGCCGCCCTTGCCGATGGGATAGTGGCCATTCACCGAGGCGATCATGCGCAGCAGCTGGTGGTTAACGAGGAATCCTGCAGGGGAGACCGTGTCGGGGTCAAGGCCCATGCGGCCGTACCAGAAGGCATTGTTGAACATGGGGGTCGCCGTCACGCCGTTCTCGCGGAAGGTTGAGGAGGGACTGTCCCCTGCCTCGTCATTGCCCGTCAGGCGGCTGTAGGTTGAACTGGCGTTCAGGCTCCAGTGGTTGCTGATCCTCTGGTTCACGGCGAGGGTCAGGGCCTTGAACTCGCGGCGCAGCTGGTTGGAATTGGCCACGTAGGTCTTTTGCACATAGACCTTGGAGGCCGGGGCCAGGGGGTTGGCCACCTGCAGCCAGTGGTCGGGGGTCCAGTCACTGCGGAAGGCCACCAGGTTGCCCCAGCGCTTGTAGGTGGTGTTCACCCGCACGGAGGAGCCGCCCTTGAAGGCCCGCTGGTAGCCCAGGCGGAATTCGTGGGTGTAGGGGGATTTCAGGTTCGGGTCCACCACCCAGCCATCCCGCCCGTTGCTGTAGGCCAGGGCATTGGGCGTTCCATCCGCCTTGCGGTAGTTGGCCATGCTGGTGAACTGGCTGTAGTCCACGAACCGGACGCCATACATCTCCCGACCATTCACCTTGTCCCCCGGCATGCCCACGGTCTGGGGCTGACCGATGCCCACCCCGGTCCAGGCGAGGTCCACAAAGGAATTGGTGGCGGACCGTGCAAAGGCCTGGCCCAGGGCCACGGTCATGTTGTCGCGGTACAGGGCGTAGGAGGCCTGGAACACATGCTTGGCCTCGCCGGTGGGATCCCACTTGAGGAGCAGGCGTGGACTGAGGGAGGAGGATTGGTTGATGGTCGTACCGTCGGTATTGATGCCCTTGATCCAGTCGTAGCGCAGCCCTGTCATCACGCTGAGGGTGGAACTCAGGGTCCAATCGTCGTTCAGGTACAGAGCCTGGTTCTGGTAGCTCATTTCCCCGTCCTGGCCGAGGTACTGCCGCATCAGGGGGGTGAGGCTGTACCGTCCGTCCGCACTGCTGTTGAGCCTTCCCAGTCCCTGGAAGGCGATGGTTCCGAAGCGGAAATCGTCCCGGCCAGGGGTGTGGTACAGGGCCCCGCTGAAGAAGGCGCGGTTCGCGGGACCGAACTGGTCCGCGGTGCCCTTGATGCTGTCGTACCGCTGGTACCCCAAGTCCGAGTCGTGGTTGCCCCGGCCTTCCCAGAAGACCTTGACGTTCACTTCCCCAGAGGCGTTGGCGATGAGCTCCCGGTGGCCCGACAGGATCTTGTTGGAGATGGGAAAGCGGGCGGCGGTGTTCACATTGTCGGGAACATGGAAGATGGGTTCCGGGAAACTGGGATTCACGCCGGAGGGGAACTGCACCTCGGCCCGCTTGACGTTGTAGCGTGCCTCCATGAAGACCCTTGGCGCCAGAAGTCCTCTGTATTCAAGGCCATAGATTCGAGTCTTGGAGGACTGTCTTCCAAGGGTCTGAAAGCTGGAATTGACGCCCGAAGCATCGTAGGGATTCCAGGCTTGGTCCAGGAAGGTGAAGGTGCTCGCCAGGGTGTGGTTGGGGTTGACCGCATAGGTCAGGGTGCCCTGGTAGAAGGACTTGTCCGTCTTGCGCAGGTACGGCTTGCCCGCATCGAAGAGGTCCGAGATGAAGGGGGCGCCCGGACCCGCCAGGGTCACGGCATCCACCAGCGCGTTGCCCGTGACATAGGGGCGGTTGTAGCTGGAGATGGGGCTGTAGATGGCCACCGTGGCGTTGGACACCTGGCTGGGAATCTCCTGGGAGGCGAAGGAGAACCAGAGCCGATCCCGGAGGATGGGCCCCAGAAAGGTCACATCGAAGATCTTGTTGAACCCGTCGCTGTATCCCTGGGCCAGATCCACAGGGCGATCCCCGATGCGGGTGGCGGTCCAGGAGGGGCGGGCCAGCTTGGCCCTGATGGAGCCGGAAAAGGTGTTGGAGCCCTGCTTGAGGACGGCATTGATGGTCCCCCCCGTGGTGCCCCCCAGGCGGGCATGGAGCCCCGAGACGACCACCTGCAGGTCCTCGATCATGTCCTCGATGACCTGGGTACCCGTCACGGTGCCCTGCACATCGTTCTTGATGTCCACACCGTTGACGCGGTACAGGGTGGCATTGGTGGTGCTGCCGGCAATGGAGATCTCGCCATTGCCCGTGACATTGGACAGGATTTCGGGGGTGAGGAGCGCCGCGGACTGGAAGGACCGCGTGGGCATGGCCAGCATGTCCATATCGCTGCTGGAGTAATTGGTGGACACCTTGGTCTCCGCCCTTTCCATCCTGTCCCCAGGGTCGGCCGTGACCTCCACCACGGCTTCGGCCGCCTTGACCCGCTTCAGGGTGAAGTCCTGGCGCAGGGTCGCCCCCAAGCCGATGCGGATGTCGGCCGCGGAGGCGCTGATGAAGCCGCCCAGGGATACGATGACCCGGTAGCTCCCCGGCGGGAGCAGGGGCGCGTGCCATTCGCCCCGGTCGTTGGTGACCACCACACGCGGATGCATGAGGGCGGCCGAGTGCAGGGTGACCGTCGCCCCCGCCAGGGGCTTGCCAAGGCCCTCTTTCACGGTCCCCGAGAGGGTTCCTGTGGTGGCCTGGGCGGAAAGGACGGAGGCGGCACCCAGAAGGAGGGTCAAGAGGGGAAGGGGTTTCAATACCATACGAATGGACATGTGCATGCTCCCAGTCGGCCTAAAAACGGAAGGTGTACCCAAATTCAAGGTGGAGTTTTGATCTGTTGGCTTCGACCGTATGGTCAAGGGTTGTGATACCACCTATAAAAACTGAATCAGTGACCTTGTTTTGACCCCAAACATGTATGTAATCCACACTCTTGTATTTCAATTGAATCAGGGTGAGTTCGAACATTGAGAAGTTGGAGATGCGATAGTTCACACCCACGAACGGACTCAAGGTCATGGCATGAACGCGGCTGCTGCCGTAATAGCCGTCGTGGTAGGTTAGTTTAACGTTTCCAATGGGTTGCTTGTCTCTAATATTCCCAACGTATTCCTGTCGAAAAGTTAATCCGGCCAGCTGAACACCCAGCTGAAGGCCAAATGAGCCCATGGATTTCTCGTAACTGATGCGAGACGTCAGTCCCTGCAGATCGGACTTTCGTGAATCCACGCTGAAGGGGATGCCGATGGGGGGAATATTGGCACCAGGGACGCTGGGCATCCGGCTGAGGTCCCAGTAATACTGATCACCGGCCTTGTAGAGGAATCCGGCGTCCAGCCCCAGGCGCCCCCAGCCAAAGGTGTAGCCCACACCGAGCCCGAAGCCCAGGATGCGCCGGGCAAGGTGGTCTTCGACCTGCCCCAGGGCGGAACCCGCCCGCAGGGTGATGGCGCGATCCCATCGAGCCTCCTGGGCCTTCAGAACAGGGCATGGAAGGAGAAGGGCGGCGGTCATCCAGATTCGCGACTTGAATTCGAATTTCATAGCTACTCCTCGAAAAGTGGGGCGAAGCGAGACACTTCATCACGCTCATAAAAAAATGAGCGATGGTTTGAAATGTTTTTAAAACTTGGAAAATGGCCTGTCTCTACTTGACGAAGTATTGCACGGAGCTTCTATGGAGCAAGAATAGATTTATGACTATATCTTTGGATATAACAAGAAATATATTGCACTGCTTGACTGCGGGATTTTTCCAGCCGGGGTCCTGAATCTTCAAGGTGATGGATGGGAGTTCAATAGAACTTCCCGGGGTGGCACCCCTGACGAGCCCTGGGGACGTGGAGGGCGGGAGCTTCCTGGGCCCCTCCCGGAGCACATCCCTGGTCTTGCCCACCGCACGAGATGGGGCCGTCCCACCTATACTCGAGCGCAGGCTCTGAATTGCCTGGCGACAGGCCTTAGGAGCCGCCTAAGCACAACCGGTGCTGTTCAGGTTGTTCTTCTGTGGCCCCTTATGCCGGACCGCCAGCGAATTGTTCAAGTTGTTTTTACGCAACGGCTTAGCCTCCTGGAATTCAGCCATGGTCCGTCAGAACCTCGTCCACCAAGTCTACGAACACCTGAGCCGCCTCATTGCGGAGGGGCGCTTGCGCCCCGGCGATAAGCTGCCCCAGCGGGATGTGGCCAAGGCCCTGGGGGTGAGTCCCATTCCCCTGCGGGAGGCCCTGCGTCGCTTGGAGTCCGAAGGCATCGTCCACTTCACACCCTCGGGAGGGGCTGAGATTGCGGTGGTGTCAGTGGCTCGCGTGCGGGAGGGCCACCTCATCACCCAGGCCCTGGAGCCCCTTGCCCTGCGGGCCGCCTTCCCGCGGATGGGTCCCGATGACTTCGATCGTCTGGAGGCGGTGCTCGAGAAACTGGCCAACTGCCCCTCTTCGGAACGTCCCCTCCTGGGATGGGAGTTCTACCGCATCCTGCTGGGCCCCTGCGGACTCCCCACGGTGTTCGAGATCATTCGCCGGGAGGCCTTCCTCGGGATCCTGAGCTATCCGATCTACGACCAGCTGCGGCCGACGGTCCTGACGGGTGGACCCAACGGGAGGTCCATTCTCGCCCGTTTACGCCAAGGGGAGCTGGACGAGGCCATCCCGGACCTCATGCTGCTGAACCAGCGCGGGAACCCTGCCCCGGTCGAGGCCCGGGAGGCGCTCCTGCCCAGACACTTCCCCCCCCAAAGGAGCGTGCCATAAGCGCCCGGGAACCCGGGCGCCGGGACCACGTCTCCAGCCTTGGACACAAGGCGGGCCCACACAATCCGCTGG
>CAZPUI010000096.1:0-12173 GCA_964589695.1 uncultured Solibacteraceae bacterium
GGATAAGTGGCCAGCCTGTACGGCACCGACAATTGCGATGTCATTTACCAGCGATAGCCAGGCGGTACCGCTGAGGATCTCGAAGGCCCTGTGGCGGTTGCGGCCGGTGGGGTCGAAGACAAAGTGCCCATCCAGTAGAATGGCCTGAACCTGGGTGAGCAGGGAGAAGTCGCGTTTGATGTGGTCCCAGCATCCCTGGATGAAGGCGACTTTGGTGTTGGCGAAGTGCGGTACGGCCTGTTCCAGGAATTCCTCCGTGGGGAGGAAATCCGCATCGAACATGGCCACGAATTCCCCCTTGGCGACTTTCAGGCCCGCATCAAGGGCACCAGCCTTGTACCCCGTTCGATCCGTGCGATGGAGGTAGGCGATGTCGTATCCAAGGTTGCGGTAGCGATCGCAGACCGCCTGGGTCACCTTGACGGAATCATCCGTGGAGTCATCCAGGACCTGGATTTCCAGTTTCTCCTTCGGCCAACGCATCTTCACGACGTGGTCGAGAAGGCGTTCCACCACGTTGATTTCGTTGAAGATGGCCAGTTGCACGGTGACATGAGGACGGAAATCGGGCCCGCCCTGGGGCTGGGGCTCATCCTTGCGGTGTTTGAAGTAGAGAAAGAGCATCCAAAGGCGGTGCGCGCCGTAAATGCTCAGAACGGACAAGATGAAAAAGTAAGCTCCCAGGATCGAGTATTTGAGGACACCCGAAGCCGTGACCGTCTCTGCAACGGGTTGGGCGGTCAGTCCAAGCTGGAAGGCGCTGGCACTCAGAATGTCCATAGGTTTCGATGGCCCCTTGGAATGGCTTGCTACGGCAGCAAGCGATGCCCTATTCTGCCAGCAATCCGAATCGCCCCAGTGTGACTTTTTACCAATTTTTCGATTTCTAACAACCCCGGCTTTCGCCTTCCATGACACCTTCCGAACACCCCACCCGCCTTGGCCGCTACGCGATCCTTCATCCCCTCGGAATGGGCGCCATGGGCTGTGTCTACCTAGCGGAGGACCCTCGCCTCAAACGCAAGGTGGCCATCAAGGTCGTCAAGGCTGACGCCCTTCGATCGGAAAAGGACCAGGGGGAGTTTCTGGCGAGGTTCGAACGAGAAGCGGAAATTTCGGGAATTCTCAACGATCCTTGCATTGTTACCATCTATGACCTTGGTGAAAGCGAGCTCGGTCCCTTTCTGGCCATGGAGTATGTGAAAGGGCATCCCCTGGATGACCTCATCGCGTCCGGGGAAATCCTTCAAGGTCCGCTGACGGCACGGCTTCGAATCCTGGCTGGGGTGGCTTCGGCCCTGGATCATGCCCATGCCCATGGGATCGTGCACCGGGATATCAAGCCCAGCAACGTCATGATCACCGAGGATGGACACCCGAAACTCATGGATTTCGGGATTGCCAAGCGCGATGACGCTGCCCTGACCCAGACTGGAACCTTTCTGGGCACACCAAGTTACGCCGCCCCAGAACAGATCAAGGATGGGATCGCCACCCCTCGATCCGACCTATTCAGCTTCGCGGTGATGGCCTTCGAACTGCTTTCCGGTGGGCTTCCCTTCCCCGGCAACAGCATCAACACAATTCTTTATCGGATTGTGAATGAGCCGCCCGTGGAGGTTCAGCCACCGGTCATGGGACTCATGCCTGATGCCTGGCGCCGCATTTTCCTGCGGGCCTTGGCCAAGCATCCCATGGAGCGTCAGGCGAGTTGTGCCGAGTTCGCACGGGAACTCGTGGCTGCTGCCTCCAGCCTCACGGACCAGCAGCGCATGGAAATCCTGGGGTTGCTGCGTGCCATCCCCTCCCATCCCAGCCCTGGATTAACGACCTTGAGGCAGGCCGAACTTCCCCCGGATCCCAGGGCGACGCTGGTGGCCAGGTCCCGAAAGCACCGATGGGTCCTGCCGATGTCGGCGGGGCTCCTTGGGGTCGGGGCTTTGGCGACAGCGGCCTGGCTCTTCATGGGTCCCAGGGGCCAGCAGGTCAGCCTCCGGACAACTCCCCCGGGTGTGGAAGTCCGAGTGGATGGGCAACCTTCTGGACCCACGCCGAAGGTCCTGGTGCTGCGGTCGGGTCAAAGGGTTGATTTCGAAAAAAAGGGGTACGTATCAAAGTCCTACCAGCACGACGGGGTCACAAAGGAACTGGCGCTGCAGCTGGAACCCCTTGTGACCGAGGAAACCCTGTCCTCGACGCCCTCGGGCGCCAAAGTCGTCATGGATGGGGAGGCGCTGACTCAGGCCACACCCGTGAAGGTGCAATGGGACCATCACAAAAACCATAGCCTGACCTTTTCCTTGCTGAAGGATGGGCAGGAATTGGGGTTGGCGCTGGACTTTAAGGAAGGGGAGTCGCCCCAGGGGCGGTCTTTCCAACTGGAACCAACTCATAAAGTTCTACTCCGAGAAAGCGTAGGCATTCTTCGCAATCAAGGCGCCTATGCGGTGCATCTGAGGTCCGGGGGGCGGGATTTGGGGGAAGTGCGACCCGGCGGAACGCTCGGCCTGCCCCCAGGAGATCACACCCTGGAGATCGCCCAGCCGAAGCTCTTCCTTCTCCGCACGGTTCGGATCCTGGTAAGTCCGGAGCGAGCCCAGGTACTGCCCCTGCCGGAGGTGGTGCAGTTGACCGTGGAAACCTTCCCGACATCGGGGCTGGTGGTCATTGATGGACACGTGACGGAGGTTGAAAGTGATGGGAACACTCCCATCACGCTCGTGAAGGGTCCGCACACCATTGCCATCAAGGGGCATGGTGCGAGTTCGAGGAAGGAGGATATCCAGGCCTCCAAGCTGCTTCGATTCCGGCTTTGAGGGAATCGTGGTGTGATGGGTGTCAGTGAGGACTCCGAACCCATGCCTTGCCTCGAACTCGAACCCGAAGATCTGGTGCCCCAGGGCCCCTGGGCTTTCTTTCGCAAAGCCATGGAAGGTGGGTGGAGCCTTGCCACCGCCTGGTTTGTGCTGGCCTGGGTCCTCCTGCAATCCCTCACCAGCCTGCTGTGGGCTCGACATCTGATTGCTCGGAGTGGCCACAGTGCGGCTCCAAACTACTGGGGGGAACTCCTGGAACTCAGGGATGTCTGGGAAATGCTCGAACACGGAGGTCTTCAGGCAGCTCCATTGGGGACCTCGACGAGCCTTGCCTTTTTCCTGGCCTTTCTTGGCATGCTCTGGGCCGGATGGAACCTTCAGGCTCGGTCCGTAGGCCTCAGCCCCAGGCTGGGTCCCTGGTTCTGGGGCTTGCTCGATGCCCTGCTCCTTGGAGCGCTTCCCCTCTTCCTCCTTGGAAGGGTGCTGTCGTCCCTGCTTGAAGGCATGGCAAGCACAGGGATCCAGGGGTTGGGTTGGCTGGATTTCGTTGGACAGCCCTTGCTGAAGCTATCCTTGACCAGTGTGCTGATGGTTCAGTGGTGGCTCTGTCGACTGAATCGGGCCGCTGCCACCAAGCAGGGATGGAGGCTGGGTGGCTGGGGCGAATTGGGTCGCCACCTTGGTCATAGCTTTCTGAGGGTTTGGTTGTATTCCGCACAATGGTGCGTTCTGGTGGTAGGCGGGTCTCTTCTCCGTGGAGGCCTCTTCCTCCTGGTGATACTCCTGGCCTGGCGCTGGGGTGGAGGGACCCCAGGCAAGGTCTGGGGGCTGGCGATTGCCCTGGTGGGTGCGACGGTCCTCAATGCCTGGCTGCTCGCATGGTTCCTCCGGCTGTCGGCAGGTTTCCTGGTCCATGACCGCCGGGTGCGGGAAGCCGTGCGGGATCTTCTCATCAAGGCCACTGCCTGAGGGGTGCCATGACCCTGAAAATGTTCTTTGCATTCATGCTGGTGGCTCCCCTGGCCGCCCAGTCTTCACCCCAGCTTCAGCGCTCCCATGTTGTGTCGGTCACGGACGCCCTTCAGGACGACCCCGCCCTTCATGCGGTCATCGCGCCCGTTCGGGCCGAGATTCAGGCCAGTTTCGGCAAAGTGATCGGGGAGAGTCCGGCAGGGATCTTTCGCGGCAGGCCCGGAGAGGAGAACCTGCTCGGGTACTGGTTGGCGGACACCTTTCGGGCCAGGGCCGAAGCGTTGCTGGGACAACCCGTTCACTTTGCCATTACCAACGGTGGGGGGATTCGAGCCAATCTGCGCCCAGGAACGGTGAAGGTCGAATCAATCTATGAAATCCTCCCCTTCGAGAACGAACTGGTCGTGGCGGAGCTTACGGGGGCCGAATTGGTGAAGGTTCTCAAGGAGGGCATTGCGCGACGCGGAGGGGAGCCCATCTCCGGCGTGGTGGTGGAGGTTCGACGGGAGGGGGAGAAACCTGACGTGAAGGTCACCTGGAGCGATGGGCGGCCCCTCGACCCCAAGGAGACGGTGAGGGTGGCCACCTCCGACTACCTCTTGGCCAGCGGTGACACCATGCCGACCTTGAAACTGGCCCGGAAGGCACACACCACAGGGCTCTCGCTCCGTCAGGTCGTGATGGACGAGGTGGAACGCCTGGGGAAGGCTGGACAAGCACTTCAACCTCCCAAAGCGGGACGGTACGTGATTGCCCCAGAATTGCTACAGGCACTTCGGGACAAGAAACTGGAGTGGTGAGGAGGGAGCATGGAACGCAGGACTTTCCTCACCGCGCTAGGGTGTGTTGGTACGAGCCTTCCCCTCTTAACGCAAACCGCCCCCCCAGGCGCCGGGGGGCGGATCACCCTCCTCCACACCAATGACACCCACAGCCGAATCGAGCCCTTCGGTCCCGGGAATGGCAGCCTCTCGGGCAGGGGTGGCATGGCGCGTCGGAGCACCCTTGTGAAACAACTTCGAAAGGAGTTGGGGCCTGTCCTGTTGCTGGACGCAGGGGATGTCTTCCAGGGCACGCCCTATTTCAACCTTCACAAGGGGCGCTTGGATTATCGCCTGATGTCCATGATGGGGTATGACATCGGGACCCTGGGGAACCACGATTTCGATGGTGGGGTGGAGGATCTGCTGGCGGCCATGGAGTTTGCCACCTTCGATTTCGTGAATTGCAATTTCGAGATGAAGGGGGCGCCTTTGCTTCAGCGGCGGGTTCGCCCGTACGTCCTTCGTGAATTCCCTGGGATTCGCATAGGGATCACGGGCGTGGGGGTGGACTTCAAGGGTCTCGTGGCTCCCAGGAACCACCACGGCATCACGTGGAGGGATCCGGCGGAGTCGCTTAAACCCATCGTCACGAGGCTTCGAGAGAAGGAAAAGGTTGATCTGGTGGTGGTGCTCAGCCACCTGGGGCACCCGTCCAGGGATCGCGGCCTTTGCGATCTCCAACTGCCAGGGCTCGTCCCAGGGATTGATGTGATCATCGGCGGCCATTCCCACACCTTCCTGGATGAGCCCGTGAAGGTGGCCCAGGCTCGCGGCCAGACCTACATCAATCAGGTGGGTTTCGGTGGCGTCAGCCTGGGACGATTGGACTTTGCGATGGCCAAGGGCGAGGTTCGAAGCTTTGCCGGAGGGGCCTTGCCCGTTTAGGCCCTTGGGCGAAGGCAAGGTGCGCGGCGTCGACTAACGATTTTCCAAGAAGTCTCCCAGCCAGGCCACGACGTCAGCGGCCAAGGGCTCCTTGGGCAGAGGTCCAAGGGAGGGCAGGGGGCCCGCAGCTGTGACGGGGGTCAGGGTGTTGATGTTGGTCCCGAATCCGCGCCCGTCGGAAATATCGTTTACCAGAATGGCATCCAGACTCTTCCGCTTGAGCTTGTCCAGGGCATGGTCCACATGGTGCTCGCTCTCCGCGGCAAAACCGATCACCCACTGGTCACGGCGGCGCGTGGTGGCCAGGGTGGCCAGCACATCAGGGGTTCGCACCAAGGTGAGGCATTCGGTTCCGTCGATCTTCTTGACCTTCTGGGTGGACAGGTGCTCAGGGCGCTGGTCCGCCACCGCAGCGGCGGCCACCAGACCATCGCACTCCGCCCAAAGCCCCACACAGGCCTGGAGCATCTGCTCGGCGCTCCTGACGCGATGCGTGCGCACACCATAGGGCGCTGCTAGGTCACCCCCCAGCACTATTTCCACCAAGGCACCCCGTCGGGCGAGGGCCTTGGCCAGTTCGATCCCCATGGTGCCCGTGGCGCGGTTGGTCAAGGTTCGGACGGGATCCAGGTCTTCACGGGTCGGGCCCGCCGTCAGGAGGATGCGCCTTCCAGCAAGGCGTGGATGGCGAGGCCCGCCGACTTGAAGGATGGCTTCCTCGATGTCAGTGATTTCGGCCAGCTTGCCAGCCCCCTCCTCCCCGCAGGCCAAAAGGCCCACGACGGGCTCAACGACCGTGTGGCCGAAGCTGCGCAGGCGCTCCACATTGGCCCTGACCGCCGGATGAGCCCACATGGCCTTGTTCATGGCGGGAGCCCACAGGATCTGGCCCGTGGAGGCCAGCAGGATGGTGGAGAGCAGGTCGTTGGCCAGCCCCTGGGCGCTCTTGGCCATGATGTCAGCTGTGGCTGGAACCACGGCCACAACCTCGGCCCATCGGGCCAAGTCCACATGCTCGACCAAGGGATTCACACGCCATTCGTGGTAGTCAGGATTGGCACCAAAGCAGGGCTGCCCCGTCAAGGTGGCCAAGGTCAGGGGTGTGATGAAGCGGGTTCCTGCTTCGGTGATGCAACATCGAACCACATGGCCACGGCGGGTCAGGCTTCTGGCCAGTTCTGCCGCGCGGTACGCCGCGATGCCACCGGTGATGCCAAGCAGTATGTTCATGGGTGACCTCCCCTACCCATCCTAGCCGCCGGTGGAAAAACCTCGAAAACCTTGCTAGACTGGCCTGCTTCGAGGGAGCCCCATGACGCAGAGACCCGTTGTTCACGTCCCGGAGGAAATCGGCAACAAGTATCGCTTCGTGGTGGTGGCGGGTAAGCGCTGTGAGCAACTTCAGCGCGGTGCCTACCCCAAAGTCGAAGTGGTGGTGCCGGTGACCAAACTTGGTCAGCCCCAGGACGCGCCCCGATTGGCGTCCTTCTGGGCCCAGGTTGGCGTCAGGGAAGTCGAGGAAAGTCGCATAGCCTTTGAAACGCCGGAAGTTACAATTTACGACTACACGACAGAAGTCCCCATTTCCGTCGAATAGTTCAACTTGCAAGCATGGTGAGACCAGGTCTTCGACCTGGTCTCTATGCATTCAGTCCCGGGAAACCAAAACCACCGCAAGGGCCGCCAAGCCCTCTGCGCGCCCCGTGAAGCCAAGCCTTTCCGTCGTGGTGGCCTTGACATTGAGGGCATCGGGGCCAATGCCTAGAAGGGGCGCGACCCGGGCACGCATGGCTTCCCGGTAGGGGGCGAGCTTGGGGCGCTCGCCCACGAGGGTGACATCCGCGTTCTCCACCCGCCAACCTTGCCCCTGGAGATCTTCCATGACCCTCACAAGGAGGGCGCAGGAATCTACTCCCTTGTAGGTCGGATCCGTGTCGGGGAAGTGCTGGCCGATGTCCCCCCGACCAATGGCCCCCAGGAGCGCATCCATGAGTGCATGGACCATGACGTCCGCATCGCTGTGTCCCTTGAGGCCCACGGGATGTGGCACCTCGACCCCCATCAACACCAAGGGGCGGGGAGGCTCGGTCGTATCAAAGGCATGGACATCAAAACCCTGGCCGACCCGGATCATGACGGGGACCCGCCGATGGCCTTGATGCTGCCTGTTGTGTCCTCACTGAGCTTTTTGCCCTGGGGCTGGTCGGGGATGATCACGGTGACCTTCGTGCCGAGGCCTTCCTCGCTGGCCACGTCCAGGGTTCCTTCGTGCTCTTCAACGATCTTGCGGACTGTGGCCATGCCCAGGCCTGTGCCCTTCGCCTTTCCATAACTGAAGAAAGGTTCGTAAATGTGCCGCAGCACTTTCTTGGGAATGCCCTTGCCGTTGTCCTCGACAATGATGGTGATTCCTCCAGGTGAATTGCGCCAACTGAGGCTGATCTTCCCATCATCCTTTTCTTTTAGCGCATCCATGGAGTTGGCCACGAGATTCTCCACCACCCGGGCAAAGCGGTAGCGGTCGATGTGGGCCACGCTGGGTTCGCCCACGCACTCAAGGGTGATGCCCAGGTCCAAGGCCTTGGGTCGCAGGGGCTCCACCAGGCTCTCCAGCCAAGCTCCCACGTCCACTTGCTCACGGTTGGGTTCCCGCACCTTGGCATAGTCGAGGACATCGGTGGAGAGTTGGCTCAGGCGCTCCACCGCACCGAGGATCTGCTCGACGTGGTGGTTCATCTGCGTGCTCGTGCTGATGGCCCCGAGCATCTGGGCGTGGCCCGCGATGACGAAGAGGGCGTTCTTGAAGTCGTGCACAATGGAGCTGGCCACCTGGCCCACCTTGGCCAGCACATGGTTCCGGAAATTCTCCTCACTGAGGCGGGTGCGCTCGATGGCCACGGCACAGAGGGAGACAATGGCTTCGAAGGTGGCCCTGTCCACGGGTTCCGTGATGATCCTGCGGCTGTCCAAGTAGGTGACGCCGATGGTCTTACCCTGGGCCACCAGGGGGATGCAAAGGATGGTTTTCAGCTGAAGGTCCATGATGGATTGCTGGGCCATCAGCTTCTCGTCCGCAGCCACATTGTGGATCCAGATGGGTTCGCCCTGCTCGAAGACGCGCTGGACACTGCTCATGGAGAGGTGGATGTTCCGTTCCATGTCCTTGCCCAGGTTCCTCTGCACCTTGACTTCCAGTTCCCCGTTCTCGGGAAGCATGATGAACCCTCTGTCGGTTCCCGAAATGCTGTTCAACCGATCGAGGGTCTGTTCCAGGAGGTCGTCGAGTTCCACTTCACCCGTCAGGAGATGGGCGGTCTGAAGCACGGCTTGGAGGTTCACCTCCGAGGCGAAGTTGGTCTCGCGCTTCAGGGTCAGGAAGTAGGCACCATCGGCAAGTCTTACAACGGTGGAGGCATCCCAGGCCATGCGGTGGATTTTCTCGTCCCGGACATAAGTTCCATGCGAGCTGTTCAGGTCCTCCACCCACCACTGCGAACCGTCGAATTCGATCTTCACGTGATTGCGGCTGACCATGCTGTCGGATAGCACGATGTCGCAGTGACTCTGGCGCCCCAGGGTCACGGTGCGACTGATGGGAACCGATCGCTCGAAACCATGACGGTCACGGATCGAAATGGCATGACGCTCGGACACAGACCCTCCGGTCGCTCTATTCATGGTTGGCCTTGCGCGGTGTGTTTCGGCATAACAAGTGTGATCATAACAACAAGGGGAGCAGGGCTGGACAGCAGCAGATGGGCGTGAGGGAATGGGTTATGGTGATACATCGCAATCCAGACCTAGATCCTGCGGGACGTGAGGAACATTTCGAATATTCCCTTCGGCCTCAGCGGCTCCTGGAATACATCGGCCAGGAAAAGATCAAGGTGAGATTGGAGATCGCCCTCAAGGCTGCCCAGCAAAGGGGCGAGGTCCTGGACCATGTTCTGCTATTTGGCCCACCCGGCCTGGGAAAAACCACCCTCGCCCATGTCCTTGCCAATGAGATGGGAGCTTCCTGCAAGGTGATCCAGGCCCCAGCCATGGAGAAGAAAGGGGATCTGGCGGCCATTCTCACCAACCTGGAGGATGGGGAGTTTCTGTTCCTGGACGAGATCCATCGGCTTCAGCCTCAAATCGAGGAGATGCTCTACTCCGCCATGGAAGATCGAAAACTTGACATTTTGATCGGTCAGGGCCCCAGTGCCCAGACCCTCAAGGTGGATCTCCGGGCTTTTACGCTGGTGGGGGCCACAACCCGCGCGGGTTTGATTTCCAAGCCCCTCTATGACCGCTTTGGCATGGTCTATCGCCTGGACTACTACAGCCAGAAGGAACTGGGCATCATTGCCGAGCGCAGCTCGAGAGTCCTGCACGTGGAGCTCAGCGCGGAGGGGGCTGAAGCCATCGCGCGACGCAGTCGGGGTACCCCCCGCATCGTGAACCGATTGCTCCGGCGGTGTCGTGACTACGCCCAGGTCAAGGGGGACGGGGTCATCGATGATGCCATCGCCCAGGCCTGCCTGTCCTTGCACGAGGTCGACGAACTGGGCCTGGATGGCCTAGACCGGGCCTACCTCGAAGCCCTGTGCTTCAAATTCAAGGGTGGGCCCGTGGGGGTTCGAACCCTGGCCGCGGCCCTCGGGGAAGTGGAGGGTGACAGCCTGGAGGATCTTGTGGAACCGTTCCTCATGCAAATCGGCTTCCTCGACCGTACGCCCCAGGGGCGCCGCAGCACGGAGGCCGCCCATCTCTACCTGGGGGTTGACCCCCGGCCTGGGTCGCTTTTCGGTTAGGCCAGCCGTTGGAAGAGCACCTGGTTTTCCAGGTAGATATGGCGCAACAGGCTCTCCGAAAGCCGCTGGCAGGATGCATAGAGGTCCTTCTGGACCGGAGCGGCATCCGCGGGCGGCGTATAGCCATTGGTCAGCACGCGGATTCGATGGAGAAGGCCCGCGGCCGCATTGTGCTCGTCCTCGAAGAGCTCCAGGGGCGTCAGCAGTTCGTCCTGGACATCGACCTCTCGCCCGGCCTCCTTGGCCAGAATGGCGGGGAAGAGGGTGGTCTCCTCCATTCGGAGGTGGCCCCGCATCTCGCAGCAGAACAAATCAATCTCATCGCGAATGGCCAGCAGCTCGGCCGCGCGCCAGCCTTCAAAAAGCGCAGCTTCCTCCGCCAGGCTCTCCAGCTCGGCCATGCCTTGCCGGGTCTCGCGATGGTAGCGCTCCATGATGTGGTGCACGAGGTCCGCTGTGGTGGCTGCTTTCCATTGGTCGAGCTCGGCTCGCTCGCCCTGCCATTGATCATGATTCTGGAACATGCCGCTCCCGCCTGAATGCGCTGAACTGCTTTTGGCTGCGCGTGGAACCAGAATACCTTACGGAAGAATGGCGGACCACCCCGGCCTTCGGGTGGATCCGCCCAAGGTCAGTCCGCCAGCCCCTGTTCGCCCAGCCAGCGCTCGGCATCGATGGCCGCCATGCACCCAGATCCCGCGGCTGTGATGGCTTGTCGATAGGCATGGTCCTGGACATCGCCCGCCGCGAATACCCCGGGGACCGAGGTGCGGGACGTGCCCTTCTCGACGTGGAGATAACCTGTATCCTCCAGTTTGAGTTGGCCCACAAACAGGTCGGTGTTGGGACGATGACCGATGGCCACAAAGACCCCTTCCACGGCCAACTCGCTCTGGCTTCCATCCGTGGTGTCCTCCAGGTGGAGGGCGCGGACCTTTTCCACGGTCTCCCCGGTGGCCAGGGTCAGCGGTTGGGTCAAAATGTCACCCACGACCTTGTTCCAGTGGAAGACGATTTTAGGATTGTTCCGTGCCCTTTCCTGCATGGCTTTGGAGGCGCGAAACTGATCCCGCCGGTGGATGAGATTGACCTTGCTGGCAAATTTGGTGAGGTAGGTGGCTTCCTCCAGGGCCGTGTCTCCACCGCCGATGACGGCAATCTCCTTGCCGCGGAAGAAGAATCCATCGCAGGTGGCGCATGCGCTCACGCCTCCACCACTGCGGGAGAGGGTTTCGTCCTTGCCGATTCCCAGCCACTTGGCAGAAGCCCCTGTGGCCACGATCAGCGCATCACAGGTGTACTGCTCCTTGTCGGAGGTCAGGGAGAAGGGGCGGACACCAAGCTGCACCTCAACCACCGTTTCGGTGCGAACCTCAGCGCCGAAGCGGATCGCCTGCTCTCGCATGCCTTCCATCAGTTCCGGGCCGAGTACGCCTTTGGGAAATCCGGGGAAATTGTCGACCTCCGTGGTCATGGTGAGCTGCCCACCCGGTTGGACACCCTCCAGCACAAGGGGGGCGAGGTTGGCCCGGGAGGCATAAATGGCCGCGGTGTACCCAGCGGGTCCGGTGCCGATGATGATGAGTTTGTGGTGTTGAGCCATGGCGCACTCCCTGGGGGTTGTTGGCATCGAGACCTGTCGCGCGCCAGTCTACCGTACGGAAGAGCGCCCCCACTGAAGGGGGCGCGGAGCGGCTGGGCCAGAAGGCCGGTTCCTTTTGGACGTCGGGAGTTCCATGGCAAGGGCGGCACGGCCGTCGACCGGGACTCCGGAACCCGATCCGCTCGATGCGAGCGGGAACCTACCTGAGCAGGGTGAGGATGGTCTGCATCGACTGGTTGGCCTGGGACAGGGCGTTGGTGCCGGACTGGTTGAGGAT
>CAZPUI010000097.1:0-12165 GCA_964589695.1 uncultured Solibacteraceae bacterium
GCCCTCCAGTTCCCCGGTGCCCTTCTTGATGGCGCGCTCCCAGGTGTCCTTGGGCATGTTGCTGGACTTCGCAAGGTCCACGGCCAAGCGAAGCCGGGGGTTGGAGGCCACGTCCCCCCCGCCTAAGCGGGCGGCCACGGTGATCTCCTTAAGAACGCGGGTGAAGATCTTGCCCCGCTTTGCGTCGAGGGCACCCTTCTTGTGCTTGATGGTGGACCATTTGCTGTGACCCGACATGCAGGACTCCGTGAAAGATGGATGGGGTCAGCCCCTCAGGGCGCGCTTGGAGACTCGGGCGTAGGGGGGCGGCTCCTGTCGAAGCACGGGGCGCTCGAGCATGAATTGATACCACTGCTCGCCGAACACCTTCATCTTCATTGATTTGTTGTTCTGCAGGGCGGTGAGATTGGTCTGGAGACGATCATCCCCCTTGCAGTTTTTAAGGCCCAGGTTAAGCACTCGGATGGCATTATCCCGCTGCCGCATCTCACAGAGCACGTAAGCATAGACGCCGTAGAGCACGCTTTCCTTCTTGCCGGACTTCATGGCCAGCTCGAAGGTTTCGATGGCCTTGGTCGTGTCGCCCCGCTTCCATTGCAGGATGGCAAGCATGGATTTGGCAATGTAGTGATTCATGCTGGCGGATTTCAGAAGGGGTTCGGCTTCGTCATTCTTTTTCCGCAAGTACTGAACCACGCCGATCTGGCCATCGATGGAGCCCTTGACCATGAACTGGCGCGGTGCGAGGGCGTAGCCCTGACGCATGACTTCGATAGCCTTGTCGAACTGCTGCTTCTTGAGGAGTTCGGAAGCTCTCGTGAAAATGCCTTCCAATTCTCTCTGAACACGACGTCCCAGGTAGACAAAGAGGGCGAAGCCTCCCACCAGCCCAAAAGGGATGGCCAACCAGAGGGGGATCTTCAGCAGCGCCATGCCGACTGCGGCCATGATGACTGTCGCCAAGGCAAGGGCCAGGTTGATCACATCCACTCCTGTCGGCCGGCGTTGGGCCAAGCCTCCATGTTACCCATTGCCCCAGCCTTGGGCCAGGACGCTTCCTGGGTGATATGCGGGTCGCGAATCGGCTTTGGGCCGAGGTTCCTAGGACGGTGTGAAAGGTGAACCGTTGGGACAGGCATGCCCAGGGCAACCCTATCCATTCCCGGGAACCTGCACGAAGCGCTATGCGATGATGCCCGAGCGACTTGTGGCCGGACGCTTCCTGCGGGCGACTTTGCGCGGTGCGGCCTTGGGGGCATCGGCCGTCTTGACCTTGGGAGGTCGTCCGGGGCCGCGTTTGGGCATGGCCTCGGCCGGGACCTCCTTGGGTTTGCGGGTCTTGGTCTTCACGACCTTCTCGGTGGCCTTGGCTTTCTTGACGGCCGCCTGCCGCTCAATGGCCTTGGCGGCCCGGCCCGTCACCACCACCCGCGTTCCATCCTTCAGGACCTTGACCTTGGAGCCGGTCTTTCGACCGCGTTTGAGTGACATGGGCAGGGGTTCTTCCTCGAGGAACTCCTTTTCAAGCTGGGCCTGGAGTTCCAGCATCTGGCCCTGGTCTGTTTCGTGATCGTAGCCACAGAGGTGCAAGAACCCGTGGATGATCAGGGTTTCCACCTCTCGGCGTCGGCTGACGCCAAGTTTTTCAGCCATTTTGTCCGCGGCCGGGAGGCTAATCACAAGATCGCCCAAGTGCTGAAATGCGCCTTTTTCGGCGTTCGACGGGAAACTGAGAATATCTGTGGTCTGGTTGATTCCTCGGTGGAGGCGATTCAACTTCCTCATGCCCCGGTCATCGACGTAGGTGATGCTGATGCCTTGGGCATCGGGGGTCAATCGATCCCGAAGCTTGCGAATCAAGTCACCAAGAGACCTTTCGTTAGGTCCACGCAGTTCACTCTTTGAAGCCCAGTCGATTTTGAATTTGATATCGCCGCTCACAAACCACCTCCATGCTTCTTGGAATGCTAAAAATCCTGTCTGTGTATGTCAAGTGTTGAATCTTGCTGGAGGATTTGAAAAACATGTCGTTCAAAGGGATGCTGATGACCTTTCGACGACCCATTCCATGGATGGAATGACTCAAGGAAAGCAAGCAATGCGTGGGATAGGATGGGACCTCCTCTTCATTTGCCAATGCCAAGGGCTTGGACAGCATGTCCGCCAGATCATGCGCCATGGGGATGGCGCGTTTCAGACATGGCGTAGCCTCTGAATCGAGGGGATTGAATGCCTAGGGGAGAGGCCAAGGGGCCCCTTCATCCCTTGTAAATAATAGGAGCCCCCGTAGGGCCGGAGGCTCCACAGGACGTGCAAGCACGAGCTACTTGAAAGCGATGGTGCCAATACCCATGGCTTCGACGCTCCGCAGGATGCGGCAGGTGCTCGAGTTCGGTTCGGTCTTGAAAACGATGAGCTGTCCCCCATAGCGGTTGATGCTCGACTTGGCACCGTCCTTGGGCGTGCCCAGGGGCCAGGATTCCTCGATGGTGGAGAGGAGCACATCGCCGACCTTGAAGCCATCCTTGGAACCCTTGTCGATGATGACGAGTTCTCCTGCACCCACCACCTGATGGCCATCCTTGATGAAAATGATCTTGGCCGCAGGTTGGGTGACCTCCAGGGCCAGTGCCTTGTCGGTTCTGAGCTTCAAGGGGATGGCGGCAGGCTCCTCGAAGGTCAGCAGGTGATCCCCGATGGCAACCCCATCCAGGGCCCTTTCGATCACGGCCACGGCACCGTTGGAGGTGACGTGCAGGACCTGGGCGATACCAATCTGTTGCAGGATGTCGCCCAAGGGGGTTTTGCGACGCTTGTCATCAGGATGGAAAAAGCCAGCCTTGAGAACCTTGACGATGACGCGCCTTTCACCCTCTTTTACGCCCCGGTCGCGTCCACCCTCGAGGTAGATCTTCTCGCCATCGCCAAAGTTCCGACGATCCGAATTTTCTGCGCCGGAGATACGCAGGGCCTGGTTTGCCTTGAAGTGGGCGGCCTGGCCTTCGCTGGCCAAGTACGGAGCCTGAAGGAAGTCTTGGCGGGAAAAGGCCATCTCAGTGGGCACGGCACGGGCAAAGCCCTTGCTGCTTCGATCCGGCTGGAGATCAGCCACTGCGGATGGAGCCAGGTTTTGGGGGGAATCCGTTGCCTTGGCAAGGGCCTTGGCCTGGGTGGGGATGAGGAGAGGGTCCCCGGGGAAGATCCAGTGGGGATCCTTGATCCACTTGTTCAGTTCCCAGATCTGGGGCCAGGCATAGGGGTTGCCAAGGAACTTGCTTCCTAGGTCCCAAAGGGTGTCGCCGGGTGCTACCCAATGAACCCCAGTTCCTTCCGGTACTTGGAATTCCTTCGGGTACTCCCACTTCGACCGATGGGCCGGCGTCTTGACCGTGTCTCCTACTTTGTAGCTGGGTCTATTGGATGGGTCCTGGGGCTGTTGCCCCTGGGCTGATCCAGGATCCTGGGCCACCAGCGTGAGGGTCACGCAGGATGCCGTGATAAGGAAACGCAGCCAGTTCCGCGATTGCATCATGATCTCCTGGGCGGTGGTGGATCGGATTATAGCTTGTCCACCTGGATCATCGCCAAAAAAGCCTCGAGACGTGAAGTCATTTCCGTCGGCGTGAGCAATTGCAATCGTTCAAGTCCGAAGCCTTCCACGGTGAAGCTGGACATGATCGTGCCGCGTACCACGGCCTGCTTCAGTGCCGAAAACCCTAGGGACCCCACCGCAGCGAGGTGGCCAAGGAATCCACCTGCAAACGTATCGCCCGCGCCCGTGGGATCCAGGACATTTGAAAGTGGGAATGCTGGGCAGGGAAAGGCGCCGTCCTCGGTGATGAGGAGACTTCCGTACTCGCCGCGTTTGACCACCAGGATCTGCGGACCGAGCTTGCGAATGGTGCGGAAGGCCTGCAGAGGATTGTGTTGGTCCGTAAGGGCACGACACTCGGCCTCGTTCACCAAAAGGATGTCCACGGAGCCCAGGACTTTTTTCAAGGCTTCGGGGCTGCCTTGGATCCAGTAGTTCATGGTGTCGAGGGCGATCCAGGTCGGTCGCTGTTCCATCTGTTCGAGGACTTCCCACTGGAGCAAGGGGTCGATGTTGCCCAGAAACAGATGCGGTGCGCTGCGGTACCCTTCCGGAAGCCGAGGGTGAAAGTCCGCGAAGACGTTCAGCTGGGTGTCCAGGGTCTTGGCCTCATTGAGGTCCTGGCCATAAAGCCCCTTCCAGTGGAAGCTGAGGCCGGGCTGTCGGGAGAGACCTTCCAGGCTGATGGGCCGGTTCAGGAAGACTTCACGATGGGTATCCGTAAAATCTTCCCCCACCACCGCCACGAGGGACACGGGATGGAAGTGGCTGGCGCTCAGGGAGAAGAAACTGGCGGATCCTCCCAAACAGTTGGTTCGCTCACCCGAGGGGGTCTTGAGGTCATCGAATGCGACGCTACCGACCACAAGTAGACTCATGAGGACTTCTCCGGTGAGGCCTGGGAAAGCTGAAGATACAGGATCCAGGCATGGGCCCCTCCCATGGGGATGGGAGCCTGGGCGTAGCGCGCGATGCGGCCAGATTCCGAGCCCAGGATGCAGCCGAGCAACATGTCCGTCAGTTCGGGTGAGGGACCCAGGAGGACATGCAGGGTTTGCCAACCCAGGAACCGGGCGTCCTGGATGCGCTCCCGGAGTCGGTCGTATCCATCCTGGAAGGAGTGATTTCGGAGATCGAGGGTGCCATCGACCTCGATGGCCATGCCCGCGGCGAGCTGAATCTTGACGGGGGCAGACACAGGGGTTTCGGCGGGCGGTTCCACAGAAGGAAGCATCTCCATGGGGGGAAGGGTGGCTGCCGCAGGGAGCAGGGTGGGTTCTGGAACGTGCTCCTGGGCCGGGGGAACGGCCTTCGGGGTCGGGTCCTCTCGACCCAGGGGTTTCACACCCTTGAGTTCAGCCATGGCGTGCCCGAAATCCACCTCTTCCCGGGGTGCAGACGGGATGGGTGTCGGTGGTTCCGAGGCTCTCAGGGGGGTAGGTGCTGGCTTTGAGACCTTGCGCGCCCCTCCCATGGCCGCAAGGAACAGGGCATCTTCGTCCTGGATCGTCTGTCCCGCTGGGGGGGGTGGAGGCTTCGGGGCGGGTTTGGGCGCGGTGGGCAGCTCATCTTTGAGCTCTTTTTTGATCTGTGCCAAGGACTGTTTCCATGCCATTCCAAAACTCCTTTGGCATTCCAGAGTATCGCCAACTGGTCCAACGCCCTGACCCTGCTCCCACGCACGGACGGGTTGCACGTGCCCGCCGTCCCGGAGGTGGCTATTTCTTCTTTCGCTTGGCTTTCCGGGTGGTTTTTTCTGCGGCTGGCAGGGCCTCGGAGGGCGTCTCGAGGCCCATGAGCCCGTTCACGAAACGGGTGCAGTCCTGGCAGTCCGGATCGAGCCGTTGCAGGCGTCGCCCGTAGGCCAGTCGCTCGAATTTGGGGCGTGCATCGTCGGCCTTGACCTGCTCGAGCTTCTCCCGGGCGTATTTGGTGGATGCACCGGACTGGGAAAGCTCTTCTCGCTCCTTGGCAAGGAATCCCTGCCAATCCAGAAGGGACTTGGTGTAGATATCGCGAATTCCTCGAATCTGGTTCAGCAGATTCTGGATGTCCTTGAGGGATTTTTCACTGTGGGCCACGGCGTTCCGGTGTTCCACAAGGGAGTCCTTGATGGCGCGCTGGGCGCGCAGCTCCTGCTGCGGGAGCCCTGGAGCGGATTCCATTTCCGCCAAACGCTTTTCGTATTTGGCGATGGTTTCCCGCCATTCGGACAACTTGGCCTCGTGCTCTCTGCGGATACGGCCAAAGGTTGTTTCCGCTTGCTCGATGTTGGTGGTGGCCGTGCCTACGGCCTTCTGGAGGTGGGCGATGGCATCCTCCCATGCCCCTTCCAGGACGCAGGCGCGTGCCGCCACATCGTAGAGGGCCACCAGGGCGCGCATTTCGTTGTAGTCCGTACTACTGACCAGGGGGGCATCCCGCTGGATCATGGCCTCGGCGGATTTGCGGGCGCTGGCCCCGTCCCCACGCTCAAGAAGCATTTCCCATCCACGGGAGCTCTCCTTGTAGCGTTCCGCTAGGCTCTGGGAATGGGCCGGGAAGGCCGCGAGCACCAGCGTGAGAAGGGTCGGGACCAGCCGCATGGCAGCCTCCCTACTTCTTGGCCTTGGTGGTTTTGGCCTTGGTGGTCTTGGGGGCCTTGGGCTCCTTGTAGAAGGGTTCCTTGCCCGCAAGGATGTTGTCAATGCAAGTTTTGACGCGCGTGTTCTCGGGATCGAGTACGAGGAGCCGATTCAGGAATTCCACCTGGTTCCGAGGGGTCGGGAGACCCGTAATGTTCTCTTCCTTGTTCAGGACGGCATCCACCCAAGCCTTGTTTCCAGTGATCTCGGGATCCTTCTTCTTACGCTTGGCGTTCTTATCGTCGTTGAACTTCTGGATCTCCTCAGCCTGCTTCTTGTTCGTTTCTTCGAGCTTGGCCAAGGGATCGCTGACCATGGTGATGATCTTGTCGGCCTCCACGGCTTCCTTGTCCAGGATGGCGTGCATCTGCTTGGCCTTGTCGATGTTGCCCTCGTGAACAGGCACGTTCTGCTTGTACCAAGTAAGGAAGTTTTCTTCCTCGGCAGTACGGGTCTCCTTGGCGGTTAAGGTCTTGACCTGTTCCTCATTCTTGGCCTTGAATTCAGCGCCAATATTGGAGAGCTCAGTCCAGAGTGCGCGGATGGATTCACTGGCCTTGCGGAAATTGGTGGCATTGGCCTTGGCGGTTTCGATGGCTTTGCCAAAGGGTTCCCGGGCCTGCTCCCACTGCCCCAGGGCGATGTGGCAGCTGGCCTTGAGGGAATAAAGACCTGCAAGTGCCCGGTAATTGGCCTGGCTGTCTTGGATGGCGGTCATTTGTTGGGGGTAGGCGGCCTTGAGCTCATCCACGGTGGGCATGGCGTAGGCCGGCGCAGTGGGGGGGATCAAACTCTCAAGGTGGGCCAGTGCTTCAGCCCC
Organism: uncultured Solibacteraceae bacterium; assembly: GCA_964589695.1. Lineage (GTDB taxonomy): Bacteria > Acidobacteriota > Holophagae > Holophagales > Holophagaceae > CAZPUI01. The sequence continues at coordinate 7,037 of CAZPUI010000097.1, forward strand.
CTTCGAGACCTTGAGGAGGTCCTTTACCACAGGGCCTGCCTTCTCATATTTGGACGTGAGGGAGTCACCGGCCGGGGCCTGGGCTAGGATGACGGCGGGGACGATGGCCAGGCCGAGAAGGGATGGGATTCGCATGGGAGCTCCAAAGGGGCGGATAGGTCCGAATGCCTAGGGTAACTTAGATCCTGTGGGTGGCGTGAGGGACAACCCAGGCCACCGGGATTCCATATCCACCATGAGAATCCGACGGGGCACGAGGATGCCGGACACCAGATCGGGTTTCAGGGGATAGGCCATGAATCGGGTTTCCCCGGCGGGACTGGTGATCTTGAGCACACAGGCATCCCAGGTCCGTTCGGCGATGGGGTATCCCGTCCACCGCCGCAGGGCGATGGCCATTTTGACCGGATTCAATTGCACCCGCGCATCCGAATCCAGCTGGGTCTGTTGGACGAGCACCGCACCCTGCCAGGTTGGATGATCCCAGGCGGCCCGCGGGCCCGCCCATACTTCCACCGAACAGCGTCCGGGCAGCTGTCGTATGAGCACGGCGGGTCTCAAGGTCCAGGTCCCACTGACCTTGGGGATGCGCCAGGCCACCAGGAGCCCGAGGCTTCCCAGGAGGAGCACGACCCACAGTACATAGAACCATCGCCGCTGATGGTGGATGCTGGACTGGGGCAAGGGTTGGCCGCTCATTTCAGGTTGGGACTCCTTTCCAGAATCAGCAGGACCAGTCGCTCCAGCTCATGTACAAGCATGAACCGAAGGGAAAGGGTTGGGTGCAGGATGGGATGGGTTCCGTCCTGAAGGTCGGGATTGCCCCGAACGACGAAGGACCAGGCGCGCTTGTCCAGATGGAGGATCTGCTTCCACCCCAGGCGTCCCGCCCCTGCCCATTTGGCGAGTGGGCTCGGGAGGGTGGTGTATTCCACCGTCATGCCCAAATCGTCCACCAGGACTTGGCAACCTTCGATGAGGACAAAGGAGAGGAGCACCAAGGCCAGGATGATGCCGCCGAGCACGCAGGCGAGGACCGCGCCTCCCAGGGAAATCCACATCAACGAGGTGGGTTCTCCCGCGCTCTGGGCGAATCGGATCAGGGTGAGCCACCGCGGCAGCTGCTCGAAGAGCAAGGCCAGGGCCCGGATGCCGACCAGCCAGGAACCCACACAGAGCAGCGCGGCCAGGATGCGCTGGTGTGCGCTGGGGCGGAATACGAGCTGGGTGGCTGTGCCCATGATGGTTCAGGCCTCCGTCAATTCGGCCACGATGGCCTCCGCCGCGGCGACGGGGTCCTTGGCCCGTGTGATGGGGCGGCCGACCACGAGCCAGGTGGCGCCATTGGTCAAGGCCTGGCGGGGTGTGACGACCCGGGCTTGGTCCTGGACGGCCTCGCCACTGGGCCGGATGCCTGGAGTCAGCCGCGAAAAGGCTTCCCCGCAGGTGTCCCGGATGAGGCTGGCCTCCTGGGCGGAACAGACCACGCCTTGACATCCACAGGACTGGGCCAGGCGGGCCAGTTCCAGGACCAGCTCCGGGGGTTCCATGGTGTACCCGATGCGGCCGAGGGCCTCGCGGTCGAGACTCGTGAGCACGGTGACGGCCAGCAGGTCCGTCCCGCCGCCCCGTTGCCGGTGTTTGGCCAAGGCTTCCGCGGCAGCTTCCATCATGGCGGGGCCTCCCTGGGCGTGGATATTGATGAGCCGAACGTCCAGGGGCAGAAGGGCCTCCAAGGCCCGTTGCACGGTGGTGGGGATGTCATGGAGCTTGAGGTCCAGGAAGACCGGCACGAGGCGCTGCAGGTCTCGGACCATGGAGGGGCCTTCCGCACAAAAGAGTTCCAGCCCGACCTTGAGCATGCCCACGTGCCCCCGGAGCCGGTGGGCCAGGTCCAGGGCCTCTCCAGCGGTGGGGACATCCAGGGCCACCACGAGCCGTTCCACGGGTGAAAGTGCCTGGGTCATTTCAAATCCCTCCAGATCAGCGTGCGTCTGTATTCTCTCTGAAAGCGCCATGACCAGGGAGTCGCCATGAACATCACCCCCTTTTGTCTCGTGCCTGCCCTGTTCCTGGTGCAGTCTCCCGCGGATCCCTGGGGACAGGTGGTGGATCGGGTCCTGACCCAATGGGACGAACGGGGACATACGGAGGGACTGACGCTTCCCAAGATCCCTCGCGGGAAACAGGCATCCTTCGATTGGCTGCTTCACGCCTTGGCCAATCCAGAACCCAAGAATCCCTTCCCTGCCGGGCATCGGTCGAGGACCGAGGTGGCCCGCCTCTTGTCCTGGGTTCAAGGGGGGAAAGGGCTTCCGGTCCAGCTGCAGGAGCCAGGTTCCCAGGCCCTGCTATGGCGTACAGGGGTCCAGAGGGTCCGATCACGGGCCTGGGGAGAGGCAGAGCGCTGTGCCTGGGAAGATCGGATGCTCATGGCAGACATCCACCAGGTCTTCCGTGGGCTCGCCCTGCGTCATGCCCTCTGTTTCGTGCTGGCCCGGAACGACATGGAGCGCTTCCGTCAACTCAAGGAGGATCTGGGAGCCGAAGATCCGGAACTCTTCCAGCGTCTCCAGGTGGCTCTGGCCAGCCTGGGGCAGGCTCCCCCCGCCCTGCGCCTATGGTCGTTGCCTGACTTGGCACCGGTGGAGGTGGTGCTGAACCGCCCGGGAATCCACAGAATCCTTATCGCCAAGATGGGGGAGGGGAGGTCCTTGGATGTGCCAGAGGACACCCTCAGGATCATTCCCTCCTTCCGAGGGGAGAGCAGCAATTCCGAAGAGCTCTTGGATGAGGCCTCCCGTCAGGAGGTGGGAGGATGGGTCGAACGGTTGGGAACCATGGCCCCACGATCCTTCCTTGCCCCCTCCCAGGGATCCCTGGCCCGCCTGGGCATCTACTTTTTCCCCGCAGTGCTCGAACTCGATGGCCAGGGGCGGGTGTCCCGGGTGCTCATGGGGGATGCAGCCCTTGCGGAGGCTCCGCGCTGACCCCTCGCCTGGGGTCCGGGGGCATGGGACACTATCGCTTTGCGAGGGATACGCCTTATGGCCCACGGCTCCAAGGTTTGGTACCGCTCCAGCACAGTCTGGATTTTCATAGGGTTGTTCATGGGGGTGATTCTGGGGGGATTCCTGCCCAGGGATCAATTTCCCCAGGCCTATGAGCTTTTTCGATTTCTATCCAAAAGTTTCATCAACCTCATCAAGGGTCTGATCGTTCCCCTGCTCTTTTCCACCATCGTGGTGGGCATTGCCCAGACAGGGGATATCAAGGCCGTGGGCCGCATGGGGGGCAAGGCGCTCCTTTACTTCGAGATCGTTACCACCCTGGCCCTCTTCCTGGGGTTGGGCATCGCCAACTGGTGGCAGCCTGGAGCCCACTTGCCGCTGGACCTCTCGGCCCATACCACCGTGGCGGCCGTCAAGCCCCAGACAGGCTGGGAAATCGCCATGCACATGTTCCCTTACAATCTGATGGAGCATGCGGCCAAGGCCGACATCCTGCCGGTGGTGATCTTCGCGACCCTCTTTGGCATCGCCCTGACCAAGGTGGGGGAGAAGGGCAAGCCTGTCTTCGCCTTCTTCGATGGCGTGGCCCAGACCATGTTCAAGTACACGGACATGGTCATGAAACTCACGCCCCTGGGGGTCTTTGGGGCCATGGCCTACAACGTCAGCTCCATGGCCGCGGGCCATGAGGTCAAGCTTGCCAAGGTCTCGGGCTGGTTCCTGGAACACGCCTGGATCAGGGATGCCGCTGGGACCCTTCAACCCTTGCTCCCCGGTGGCGCCCTGCCTGAAATGGGTTTCCTCAAGGGCTGGCCCGCGGTGATCTACCTGCTCAAGCAGTACAGCCTGTTGGTGGGGAGCCTCTACTTCGCCCTCATTGCCCTCTTTGTCCTGGTGTTCGTTCCGGTGGCCTGGATCGCGGGGATCAAGATCTTCAAGTTCATCAAGGCCATCAAAGAGCCCGCCCTCACGGCGTATTCCACGGCTTCCAGTGAGGCCGCCCTGCCCAAGCTGCTGGAGGAATGCGTGCGCTTCGGGGTGCCCCGACGGGTGGCCAGTTTCGTCATCCCCACGGGTTACAGCTTCAACCTGGACGGGTCCACCTTGTACCTCGTCCTGGCCAGCCTGACCATCGCCCAGGCGGCCCACGCCGCCAACCCTGTGGCCTATCCGGCCATGGGGTTCGGTGCCCAGCTCATGATGGTCTTCACCTTCATGCTGACCTCCAAGGGGGTGGCGGGGGTGCCCCGGGCGACCCTGGTCATCATCGCTGCCACCTGCGGTTCCTTCCACCTGCCGGGGGAGGCTGGGATTGCCATGCTCTTGGCGGTGGACGAGATTATGGACATGGCCAGGACCACCATCAATGTCATCGGCAATGGTCTTGCCAGTGTGGTGGTGGCCAAGTGGGAGGGGGTCTTCGGCACGGAGCGGGAGGCCCTGCCCGACCAGGAAGGGGTCCAGGGATGACGGCGCCGCTGATCGTGTGGGACTTCGATGGCACCCTGGTGGACAGTCGGCCCCAGATCGTGGCCGGGATGGACCATGCGCTGGGAATCCTGGGGCTCGGAGTAGAAGTCCGGGAGGCGTGGCTCAAGTGTGTGGGATTGCCCGTGGAGGCCGGTCTTCAAATGACCTTTGGCCCCTTGGGGCTTGACCTTGCGGAGGTTTTGAGGGTCTACCGCACCTTTGACTGGTTGGCCCACGAACATCTGCTTGCCCCCTTCCCGGGCATGGGGGACCTGGTACGGGATCTCCATGCGGGGGGGGTGCGAATGGCCATCGCCACCTCCAAGCGCACGATACCCATCCTCCGCCAGATCGAGACCTTCGGCTGGACTGGGTATTTCGATCCCGTGGTGACTCCCGACCAGGTGAAGGACTGCAAGCCCCATCCCGAGTCCCTCCACCTTGTCCTGGCCCACCACCACCTGGACCCCCAAGATGCGTTGATGGTGGGAGACACGCCCTTCGACCTGGAAATGGCCCAGAGGGCTGGGGTGCCTTCGATCGCAGTGGGGCATGGGTTCTATGATCAAGCCGCCTTGGAGGCCTGGGCTCCCGTGGCCTACGCGCCGGATGTTCCGAGTCTGCGGGATATCCTGATGGCGAATGTGC
>CAZPUI010000098.1:0-12148 GCA_964589695.1 uncultured Solibacteraceae bacterium
AGGCCGAAGGCCTGGACCTGCGCCTGTTTCCCCTGGGGGGCAGCCTGCGCCACCTCCTGCTGGAGCGCCCCTCCTTGGCGTGGTCCCTGGACCCGGAACCCGGAGCGGACCGCCCTGGCCCCCCCCTGGGAGGGACCTCCCCAACCACCCGCTCCCAGGGATCCACCCCTTCTCCCGAGCCTCAACCCGTTCCCCCAAAGCCAGCCCCAGCCCCCCCTCCGGCCTTCCGCCTGGAGCATCTGGAGCTGCGGGAGGGTGTCCTGGACTTCCGGGACCCCCAGGTCCAGCCTGCGGCGCAGCTCCGGCTCAGCGCCCTGGCCGCCCAGGCACGAGGACTTTCCACCCACAGGGGCTCCACGGCCACCCTTAGCCTGGAGGGCCGTATCGACGGCGTCTCACCCCTGCATCTGGAAGGTCGCCTCAACCCCCTGGCCCCCACGGAGGACACGGACCTAAGGCTCCGCACCCGGGGCGTGGACCTGGTGGTCAGCACCCCCTACCTGGCCAAGTACCTGGGCTACACTCCGCGCAAAGGCAAACTGGACCTGGAGATGGTCTGGAAGGTGCGAAACCGCCAACTGGACGCCCTCCACCACCTTCGCCTGGACCAGTTCTACCTGGGGGACAGGGTGCCGAGCCCCGAGGCAATCCAGGCCCCGGTCAAGTTGGGCCTGGCCCTCCTCCGGGATCGCCACGGGGTCATCGAGGCGGAGATTCCCGTGGCGGGCAGCCTGGACGCCCCGGATTTCAAGCTGCGCAAGGCCGTCTGGAAGGCCGCGGGAACCCTCTTCACCAAGCTGGCCGCTTCGCCCTTCGACGCCCTGGCCAAGCTCTTCGGTCCTGGGGTGAACCTGAGCCAGGCGGGAGCCCTACCCGGTCGCGCCGAGCCCAGTCCCGAGGGCCGGACCACCCTGGAGGCCTTGGCGCGCTCCCTGGTGGAACGCCCCGAATTGAGTCTGGAAATCGAAGGCAGGGTGGACGAAGCCTTGGATGGCCCGGCCCTCCGGGAGCTGGCCCTGGAACAGCTTCTCCAGCGCACCCAGGGAGGCCCCGAACCCGTGTCCGCCGAGGACCGTCCCGAGCTTCTCCGCCGGGCCTGGCGGGCGGCCCATTCTGCGCCCCAGGATCAACCCGCCCCCCCCGAGCCGGACCTGGAAACCCTGAAGCAGTCCCTGCTGCACCTTCAAAAGGTGGGTCCCGCCGAATTCGACGCCCTGGCCCAGGCCCGAGCCCAGGCCGCCCTGGATGCCCTGGTACAGGCCGGAGTGGACATTGGAAGGCTCTACCGGATGCGATCCCGCACCGCCCAAGCCTGGCCAGGCTGCACCTTCCGGCTGAAGGGGGAGCGCTGAGGCCCCTGCCCAGCCCCGGCAGCTTCGGTGGCAAAGGGCAGATCTTGGCATCGCCCCTGGCCCAACCCCCCGGAACACGGCATCCTTGGGCAAAGCACCCCAGGATGGCCCCATGTCGACCCTCTGTTCCATCGCCGTTGCCAGCCTGGCCTTGGGAGGCCCCTTCACCATGGCCCAGACCCCTGAACCCGGACTGACGCTGGCGGGACCGGCCCCGAGCCCCAAGGTGACCAATGGCACGGCCCACGAGCGGGCCTCCCTCCCCGCGGACCTTCAGGCCCTCGTGGTCCCCCCCAGCGTCCGCCTCGTCCGTCTGAAGGCGCTGGACCGCCCCGCAGTGTTCACCACGAAAACCCTGGGATTCCTGGGTCATCCGCCGGAGCCCATGCACATCCGCGAGGCCCGTCACTACCTGGGCGTGGCCTTCCAGCGGGTGGGCCGAACCCTCCGGCTCGCGCCCTTCGGTGGCCTCCAGACCCCCGAAGGGAGTGCCTGCCTGCAGATCCTCCTCCAGGTTCCAGAGACCATGAAGGTCACCGTGGATGCGTCCCTGGAACACCGGGCCCAGGGGAAAGGTCATTTGAATTTCGACGATCCCCGCCTTCGGACCTGCTGGTGGTACGGCCCCCTGGACCCTGCGAAGGGCTGGACCCGCCTGGACATGCGCCTGGATCCCGAGGCCACGGCCTCGCGCCACTAGCTACTCCTGGTCGACCACTTCCCCCTTCAGGGGCAACCGGATCACGGGCAGATCCCGGCTGCTGCTCCGCACCTGGATTTCACCCAGGAAGGGCCCCTTGGGGGCGGAAGGGGAGACCTGGAGGGAGAGTTCGAACCCGCGCACAGCCGTTTGGGGAGCCGTCTCGAGGGTCCGTCGGGGCTTCACGGTCGCTGTGCACCAAGGGGGCGAGACTTCGATGGCCTGAAGCTCCACCTGCGGGTGATAAAGGGCCACCAGGGCGCGTCCCTTGGGGCGGGTGCCCGCTCCAACACGCCCCAGATCGATGGATCCAGGCGTGCAGACCAGGTCCTCCAAGAGTTGGCCCGCGATGGGGATCTCCACCTGGGGCTGAATGGGATCCTCCAGGACCACCCTCAGGGCGCCCTGCACGAACTGGGTGGGCAGCCCCGGGATCAGGTGGATCTGGAGGTCCACGGCTTGGGCCTCGGGACGGCGAATGATCTCCACCTCGAAGGCCCGGGTATCCGCCAGGGCCGCCGATCGGACGAGGGGCATCGCACCGTCCGGACGCCGCAGGGTGGCCAGGCAGGACAGGGGGGCATTCCGGCTGGTGGGGGACCAGGTGAGGGCGGCTGGATTGGCTTCCACGGCATTGCGCACCAGGGCCTTGAGCTCAAGGATCAGCACGGGGCGAGCGGGGTCATCGCTCTGGATGGCCAGGGATTTGTCCACCCCGCCCACCAGGTTGCGCGTGTCCAGGGTGACCGGCAGGGCGAGGGCCATCCCCGGCGCGAGGGTTTTCTGGGTCAGGGGGGCGGTGGTGCATTCGCAGCTGGCCTTGATGTCCTTGAGGGTCAAGGGCGCCTTGCCATGGTTCTCCAGGAGGAATGTGTGTTCCAACCGAACGCCCCGGGTCACGGTCCCAAACTGCCGTACCGGGGACCTGCAGACCAGGGAGGGCGCGGGCTGCGCCTGGCCACCCCCCAGGAGGGCGACCAGCACCACGGACGCGCACACGATCATGCGAGGACTCCCTTCTTCAATACCTGCTTCCAAGGCTTCCACCTTCGCAGTGTCTGGGGCCTGTCGGCACTCGATCGGCCTCGACCCCATGCCCCGCACCCTCCAAGGAGCGCGGGAAGCGCGGGCCCACCCCGCGCTTCCCGCGGTTCAAGGACCCCGCTACTTCTGGTCCTCGGCGAAGTATTCGTGGTTGTCGGCGTTCATGACCGCCTTGCTCGGGCTGCTCAGGGCCAGGTTCTTGGCACCGGTGGCCCCGTAGACGTAGTCCGTGGTGCCGCCATTGACCGTGAAGTGGCTCATCTCGTGCACCAGGGTCCCGGCCTTGGAGTCCCGGCCCAGGCTGGGGGCCGACCAGAAGGCCCTGCACAGGTAAATCTTGTACGGCTGGTTCGCGTAGACGTAGGCGTAGGCGCTGTCGGTGCACCCGCAGTCATAGACCACGGACTTGTTGACAAAAGAATTGTTTATGGCGTTGAAGTGGGACTTGACGGTGTTGAACCGAGTGCTGCTGTAGGTGCCAAACCAGGTCTTGTAGAGGGTGCTTCCCGAAGGGTACGTGGTGAGGTTGTTGATGGCCTTGCCCGAGATCGAAATGGCATTGTTGTGGGCCGTGGAAAGGGAGCTCTTCTGGGTGGTGGTGCAGTTCGTGTACCCGCCAATGAGGGTCATCACGCTGCTGGCCGCGCCCACGTGGGAGGGCAGACCGGCGAAGTAGAATTCGGTCTTGCCGTTCCCCCGCACCTCGGCCCTGGACTGGGGGGCCGTGTCCGGACCGGGTCGGTCGGGATCGGCCATGGCCAGCAGGGATTCCCCTTCCGCCTGGCTGCGAACCTCGGGGGGCGTGGTGCGGACATCCAGGCCGTCCACGATGTAGGCGATCTGGTAGCTGCCCTGCTGGTGCATGTTGAAGGTGGAGGATGGATCGAAGACCGCCGTATGGGTCCCACCCGGGAGGATCTGGATGTAGTCCGCGGCCGTGGGCGCAGCGCGCTTGACCAGGCGACCTTCGTAGTTCAAGGGTTCGCCTTCCCAGGCGACCTGCAGCATGGGGGCATCCATCCGCTCGGAAGGCAGGTGCCATTTGAGCACCCAGACCGTTTCATCCGTCGGATTGTGCAGGCTGAACCTGAGGTTGAGGGACTCGCCGGAGGCGTACCAGTCCATGGCTTCGATCTTCACCTCCAGGGTGCGGCGCGCCCTCAGCACGCGATCCCGGGCCTGGTTCAGGGGGAGGAGTTCTTCGCCGGCGGAGAGGGGGGCCGCCAGGGCGAGGGCGAGCAGACCGAGACTGAGTGTGGCTTTTTGCATGGCTGATTGACCTCCATAGAGGGGGGAAGCCCACCGAAAAGGTGGGTGGGGGTGGATGGGCTCAACCAGCCACATGCCCCTGAGCCCTAGGGGCAGGGGCATGCCCTCACATGCAGGCTGGGTGCGTGGGGGAGCGCGAGGGACGGCCCCCATTTGAACGCCACTTCCGTTGCCCAATTAGGACACTTTGAAGATTTTTGAGTCGAAAGTGTCCTAACCTTCCCAAATCGTCTTCACTTCACGTGCCATAGATCACGCAAACGATTGTTTTGCTTGCCTTTATCATGTTCGCAATTTCGATCAAGGGGTGTGATCAATCGAAAGTTGTATTTTGGGGTGAGCCCCCAGAGCCTCACCCCCGCTGCGCCCTTCGGTATTGCTCCGACCAGCCCAGGTCCGCCCCCAACTCCCGGGCGGCCCCCTGGTGCCAGCGGGGGTTCCGCCAGCCCCGGGAAGGCCAGGGCGCTGGGGGCCACGGGGATCCAGCCGCCCTCGTCCAGGGGCACGCAACCCGGGCGACCCGCGGCGGGAGGGAAGGTGCAGGCCTTGCGACCCTCCCAGAAACCGCCATCACGAACTTTTCATGAATCAAAGCCTGGGCTGTGGAGCCATGACTACGTTGGCGAGATCGGAAATCATTTTAATATCGATTTATTTATCGTGTTCGTTTGACTTGGCTTTGGGCACATTCGCCAATTCAAACAATTCGGCAGTATTGGAAACACCTAGTTCCCCCCCTGCAAAGAGGATTTGGGTGGGACTGACCAGGGTGGCAGTATGAAATGCTCTAGAGCTTCGAAGAGACCCAATGGCCTGAAAAGCTCCCGTCGTAGGGTCATACACCTCAACTTTCGAAGTTGCGTTGTTAGATCGCCCCCCCGCAAAGAGAACCCGACCATCACCCATCAGGGTAGCGGTGAGGCCCAATCCACCCTGCACCATTGCTTTGGTGGAAAAAGTCTGCGTCACGGGATCATATAAATCAGCCCCCGCATAGTTTGAGCCGGATGCGATAATAATTTGTCCATTTTTCAGCCGCAGGGAGGCACCTGCATAGTATGAGTCCGAGGGCCGAGATGTGAGCAGGGAGAATGTCCCGGTGACCGGGTTGTATAGTTCTGCACTGTCGGTGGAACCTCCCACAACGAGCACGCGTCCATCCAACAACAGGACCGAATGATGGTAGGACCGGTGATGATTCATGGAACCTGTAGGAGTGAAGGTTCCCGCAACGGGGTCATAGATCTCAGCCGACGCGAGATTGTTGTCTGAATTGTTATGACCTCCCGTCACAAGCACCTTGCCATCGGTCAATAGGGTTGCGGCATGATTCTCTCGGGCTGTGCCCATTGAGCCTGTGGGTGAAAAGGTACCGGTATTCGGATTGTAGAGCTCAGCTCTAGGGGTAAGCCCGGGATTGGGGCCGTAGTACCTCCCCCCCACCACCAAGATCCGACCATCACCAAGCGTAGTCGCGGTATGTCTATTCGAAACCATAGCCATGGTTGGACCAGCAACCGATACCTTAGTCCAGGGATCCACGAGCTCTACGTGGGGTATTGAGGAATCACAGCCTCCAATTAAAAGGACTTTACCATTTGAGAGTAAGTTAGCGGTGGAACGAATACGACTATTCAGCAGGGTCAAAAGATTTGAACCCGGTGCACCCTGAACCGCAACATTGGCCGCGGCTTGCACGGTGTCACCAGCCCTGTTTGTGACCGTCAATGTGAATATTTTAGCTTGGGTCAAGGCGCCTGTAGAAACCCCTGTACCTGACATCACAGGTCCGATGCTTTGGTCGATAACAGCGGTTTCTCCATAAGTAGTTGTGAAGGTGGGACTCAAAATGGAGCTGCTTCCATTGGCCACCACGGATGGACTGGCAGTGAAGGACTGAATTTGGGGACTGGGGACCAAGGTCAGGGCTACGGAACTCGTATTGGAAACCCTTAGGGAGGTTTTCGTCACCACACATTGCACACTCAGAGTGCCAAGAATATTACCTGTGTGAATACTAACCCGATCGTTCGTGCTGGCTCCACCAAAGGAAGCACCTGTTGGGTTACCGTTAAGAAATGACCACTGATAAGTGCATCCCTTCTGAAAGGGCACTGATAAATTATAATAATATTTGTTTTGTGTCACGAAGGGTGCATTGGAAAGATTGGTCGTAATGGTAGCATTGGGGGGAAGTGGCGGCGGTAAAGATACAACATCGTACAGCTCGGCGGTATTTTCAAAGTCCGTAGCATATCCTCCCGCAAAAATTACCCGCGTGGAACTCACCACAGTGGCTGTATGGAAATTTCGCCCAAATTGTAAATACCGAAAAGGCTGAAAGGTATCTATCGTGGGATCAAAGATCTCCATCAAAGCATCCTTTCCTTCCCCTCCCGCAAAGATCACCCGCCCGTCATTCAACAGGGTCGCAGTGAGACCAACTCGACCAATAAGCATGGTTTTCGTGGAAAAGGTCTGTGTTGCGGGGTCGTAGAGGTCGACCGCTGCAAAATCACCGCCGCCTCCGCCGGCGATGAGCACACGCCCGTCGTTCAGCCGAACAGATGCACCAAGCCAGTGGTTGCTCGACAAAATGGACGTGAGTGGTGAGAAGGTCCCGGTGACGGGGTTGTACACTTCTGCAGAGTTGTTGGTACCCCCCATAATAAGAACGAGGCCATCCGCCAAGAGGACCGCATGGTGTTGGTCGCGTGCTTGCTGCATGGCTCCAGCGGGGGAGAAGGTACCAAGGACCGGGTTATATATCTCCGCGGATGCGAGAGTGGCGTTGGAAGCATCACGACCACCCGCCACAAGAACCTGACCATCGGGCAGCAGGGTGGCTGTATGCAAACGACGCGCGATGCCCATGGAGCCCGTAAACGAAAAGGTGTTGGTGTTCGGATCATAGAGTTCAGCACTTGCAATCACAGGCCGTATGGGGCTATTCCCCTGACCACCCACAACCAGGATCCGACCATCTGGCAGCGTGGTGGCAGTGTGATAGACCCTATCTGTTCCCAGTGCAGGTCCAGGAAGTGAGACCTGTGCCAGAGGATCTATAATTTCTGTGTAGGGCTTTGATGGCGATTGACCCCCTATCAACAAGATTTTACCATTTTGCAGCTTGCTGGAGGTCGAATGGATGCGATTAGCAATCAAATTAAACTGACTAGACCCCGGAGCTCCAAGAACTTGGACTGAGACCTGCGCGCGCGCCGTGGATCGGGCTAAATTACTAACTATCAGCGTATATGTCTTTGCCTGGGTTAGCACACCGGTGCTCATTGCCTTGCCTGAGATCACAGTTCCAATGCCTTGATCAACGACAGCAGTCACGCCATAGTAATCGCTAAATACAGAAGTTATTGTTGAACTTTCACCCTTGGATATCATGGCAGAACTGACAGTAAAAGACTCAATATATGGTTCTCTAACAAGAGTAAGATCAATATGTTTATTACTCGATACCCCAGAAACATTGTTTGTCACCACACACTGCAAGGACAGTATACCCAGATCTCTCCCCATCCTAATCCAAACCTTGCTAGATATGGAGCCATTCACGAAACTGGCTTCTGGGAAATCCCCATTCCTAAATGACCACTGGTAGCTGCAATTGGCCTGACTGGGTACAGAAAAAGAATAATATTCACTCAATGTTACATACGGCGCATTTGGCAGATTGGTGCTGATGGTGGCGTCCGGTGCTGGAACCACCACCACGGTCACCTGGGCCGTGACAGGGGGGCCGCCGGGACCCGTGACCGTCAAGGTGTAGGTGGTCGTGGCCGTGGGTTTCACCACCAGACCACTCCCGCTGGTGACCACAGTGCTGGTGGGCGTCAGCAAGCCTGTCCCCCCTGAAAAGGTGTAGGAAAGAGTGGTGCTGCCACCTGCGGAGATCGTGGCCGGGTTGGCGGTCAAGCTTGTGATGCAGGGTGCGGCTATGGCCGCCGCGAGCCGCACTCCCCCCGCCTGGATCTGCCAGGTCGTATCCGGTTCGTTCCAGATCATGGCACCAGCCTTGAGGGACGGCCCATTCAGCTGCATTTGGTAGACCTGGCCTGTGGTTCGGTTGGCCCACACAATATCCCCCTTGCCATCGCCATCGAAGTCTCCTGTGGCCACAATCTGCCAGGCAGCATCGGGTTCGGTGTGGAGAACTGCACCAGCCTGGGGCTGCGCCACCTGGATGGGCATGGCGTAGACCATGCCGCTTGTGGTGTTCCGCCATACCAGGTCCGTGGTGCCATCCCCCGTGATGTCAGCGAGGACCACGGGCAGCCACGTGGTGTCCGGCTCGGTATACATGACGGTACCTGAATGGATCGCCGTCCCGTTCATGAGCATGGCGTAGAGCATGCCTGTCGAAGTGTTCCGCCAGAGGATGTCCGCCTTGCCGTCCCCATCAAAGTCCCCAGCCCCCAGAATCTGCCAGGTGGCATCGGTCTCGGTCCAGATCACGGCCCCAGGAAGCTGTGTAAGGCCATTGAGGGGCATGAGGTAGACCATGCCCGTGCCTTCATTCCGCCACAGCAAGTCCGACATACCATCCCCATCAAAATCGGCAACGGCCTGGATCTTCCACTGGGTGTCGGCCTCCACGTGGATGACTCCACCTCCCTTGATGTTCAGGCCGTCCATCAGCATTCCGTAGACCATCCCTGTCGTGCGGTGGTGCCACACCAGATCGGCCTTTCGATCACCGTCCAGGTCGCCACTGCCGGTAATCACCCATTGAGGTTCCGGCTCCGTCCAGATCACAGCTCCCGCTTGGACCTCGCTGCCCAGCAGGGGCATGACATAGACCATTCCCGATGTGCCGTTCCGCCAGAGCAGTTCAGATCGGCCATCACCGTTGAAGTCGTTGTGGAGTGCCTTGGGCGGGCTTTGCTGAGCCTGGGCCAGACCGACTTTTTGGGGCCCCACCACCTTCTTCCCGAAGGGCTGCCCAAGGCGTCCATCCTGCGACAGCGTGAGTTGTGTCGCCAAGGGCGCATAAGTCCTGCTTACCGTAGACGAAAGCCCATGGCTGGAGGATCTTCCCACATTCGCCTGTGGCAGGGCCTCGGCCAGGCGCCCCTGCGCAAGGATCGACATGGCCCCTCCAAGGAAGAACCCAAGCAATCCCAATACATGCACAATGCGGCCATAGCAAAAACAATCCATACAAGCCTCCCACGGGTGATCGCGCCATGGTTTCCGGAACAGCTGAAACAGCTTCACGCGAATATCATAATTCCATCCTTCATGCACCCACGGTAGTTCGGAAATCCCATTGGCACGCAAAACCAACTTTCAATCGGACCGTGCCCCCAGCCTCGGGGGCGATCACTCAGAAGGTCCGTTCATGCCAAAACCTGGAAACCCGAAGGTTCACCGCGCCCGCTGGTATTGCTCCGGCCAGGGCAGCGCGGCCCCCAACTCCCGGGCGGCCCCCTGGGGCCAGCGGGGGTCCCGGAGCAGTTCGCGCCCCAGGAGCACCAGGTCGGCCTGGCCCGTGGCCAGGATCGTTTCGGCCTGCTGGGGGGAGGTGAGGAGCCCCACGGCCGCGGTGGGCAGGCCCGCCTCCCGGCGGATGCGCTCGGCCAAGGGCACCTGGAAGCCCGGACCGATGTGGGGGGGTGGCTGGGGGCTGGCGCCACCGCTGGAACAATCGATGAGGTCCACCCCCAGGTCCTTCACCTGCTTGGCGAGGGCCACGCTCTGGTCCAGATCCCAGCCCCCCTCCAGGTACTCGGTGCAGGAGAGGCGCAGGGCCAGGGGCCCGACCCAGACGGTGCGCACGGCCCGCACCACCTCCCGCACCAGGCGGGTGCGTCCCTGGAAATCGCCACCCCAGCCATCCGTGCGGTGGTTGCTGCGGGGGGACAGGAACTGGTGCAGCAGGTAGCCGTGGGCTCCGTGGAGCTCCACCACCTGGAAGCCCGCCTGCAGGGCCCGCTGGGCAGCCTGGCGGAAGGCTTCGATGACGTCCCGGATGCCGGATTCGTCCAGCACCTGGGGTTCCGCCAACCCCGGGAAGGCCAGGGCGCTGGGGGCCACGGGAATCCAGCCCCCCTCCTCCAGGGGCACACACCCCGGGCGACCTGCGGCGGGAGGAAAGGTGCAGGCCTTGCGCCCCGCATGGGCCAACTGCACCCCGGGCACCGCCCCTAGACCCGTGATGAACCGCGCCACCCGCGCCAGGGGTTCCACCTGATCCTCCGACCAAAGGCCCAGGTCCCGCAGGGAGATGCGCCCCTCGGGCCGCACCGCCGTGGCCTCCAGCAGCACCAGCCCCGCGCCCCCCAGGGCCAGGCCCCCGTAGTGGGCCAGGTGGAAGTCCGTGGCCAGCCCCTGGGGGGCTGAGTACATGCACATGGGGGAAACCCCGATGCGGTTGGGCAGCTCAAGGGCTCCCAGGGACAGCGGTTCGAAGAGCCTGGTCATGGAAACTCCCGGGGACACCTCGATTGTCACCGAGAGACCGTGGCCACGGACTTCCAGAGGCTTGGTTTTCGAGCACGGCTTCGAAGTCCTTCAGCCAGTTCACGAAAGCCCCTGGACCGCTACCGAATTGTTCAAGTTGTTTTTGCGCAACGGCTTACCTGCAGATGCCGGGCTTCCGGCATCCATGCACCGTCTTTCTGTACGCCCGAGCGAGTTGTCCGCGGGGTCCCGATGCGGGGTTCTGGTTGCCATGATCATCCTTCCCCCCCGCCCCAAGCCTTACGTGGCGCAATTAATCCTTTCGATCATTCAAGATGGGTACCTCCTAACACCCTCCAAGAGGTCTCCATGCTTTCTCCGTGTCCTCCGTGTCCTCCGTGTTTAAAATCCTTTCGGTGGCCGAAGGAATCCGCTGGACTATTTACATGTTGATTTCATCAATTTTACTTCAACAACTCGGTATTCCAACCCAATCGCACCCGCGACAATCAAGACTCAGGGACTTCGTACTCCTTCGAAACCCCAGGAACACCACCCGCCCATTCGTGCTCCCATAAGGCATGAGCTTCCTTTCTTCCTTCAAGGAACACCTCCGCCTGCGCGCCCCGGCCCCGGGGGCCTTCAGTGCCCTGCGCTACTTGGGTCCGGGCCTGCTGGTGACCGTGGGCTTCATCGATCCGGGGAACTGGGCCTCCAATGTGGCGGCGGGTGCCAACTTCGGCTACGCCCTGCTCTGGGTGGTGACCCTCTCCACCCTCATGCTCATCCTGCTCCAGCACAATGCCGCCCACCTGGGCATCGTCACGGGGCTCTGCCTGTCGGAATCCGCCTCGGCCCACCTGCCCCGCTGGGTCTCCCGGCCGGCCCTGGGCTCTGCGGTGCTGGCGGCCATGGCCACGGCCTTCGCCGAGATCATGGGGGGGGCCATCGCCCTGGGAATGCTCTTCGGGTTGCCCCTGAAGGTGGGGGCCACCCTGACCACCCTGGTGGTGGTGGGTCTCCTGGCCTGGAACTCCTACCGGCGCATCGAAAAGCTCATCGTGGGCTTCGTGTCCCTCATCGGTCTGGCCTTCGTGGTGGAGCTGCTGATGGTGGACACCCACTGGGGGGCCGCGGCGGTGGGATGGACCGTGCCCAGCTTCCCGACGGGCTCGGTGGTGGTGGTGATGAGCGTGTTGGGGGCCGTGGTGATGCCCCATAACCTCTTCCTGCATTCCGAATTCATCCAGAGTCGGCAGTGGAACCAGCAGGGCGAGGCGGCCATCGAAAGCCACCTGAAATACGAGTTCTACGACACCCTGCTCTCCATGGGGGTGGGCTGGGCCATCAACAGCGCCATGATCCT
>CAZPUI010000099.1:0-12117 GCA_964589695.1 uncultured Solibacteraceae bacterium
GAAACTTCCACCATGGCGACCCTCAAGACCCAGCCCACCCACCAGAGTGTCGAGACCTTTTTGGAGTCCGTGCCGGACCCCGTGCGTCGGGCCGATGCCCGGGCCCTTGCAAGGCTGATGACCGAAATTACGGGTGAGACTCCAGTTTTGTGGGGGACCACCATGGTGGGCTTTGGGACCTACCACTACGTCTACCCCAGCGGTCACGAAGGGGATTGGTTCCCCGTGGGCTTCAGCCCTCGAAAAAGCGAGATGGTGATCTACCTGATGGCCGGCTTCGAAGCCCAAGGCGCCCTTCTGGCGCGCCTGGGCAAGCACAAGGTCGGCAAAGCCTGTCTCTATTTGAAACGCCTCGGGGACGCGGACCCCGTCGTGCTGGAAGCCCTGATCCGCGCCAGCCTGCCCTGATCCGGAGGTTCCATGGATGTCGACAAGGCCATCGCCAAGCAGTTGGAGAACATTCAAACGCGCACCGGCAAGTCCCTGGCGGAGCTCACGGCGCTGATCCAGGCTTCCGGCCTCACGAAGGTGGGGGAGTTGCGGGACATGCTGAAGCGGGACCTGGGCATGGGGCACGGGGATGCCAACACCCTGGTGCTGACGGTGCTGAAGGCCGCCGAACCCCAGGCGGAAGTGGATCCCCTGGAGACGATCTACGCCGGTCCGAAGGCCGCCCTTCGCCCCATCCACGAGGCCCTGATGGCCCGCATCGCAGCGCTCGGGTCCTTTGAAATCGCTCCCAAGAAGGGCTACCTCAGCCTGCGCCGGGCGAAGCAGTTCGCCATGGTGGGGCCCGCCACGAACACCCGCATCGAAGTGAGCCTGAACCTGAAGGGCGTGGAGGGCACGGAGCGCCTCCTGGCCCTTCCCCCCGGGGGCATGTGCCCCTTCAAGGTGAAGGTCAGCAGCCTCGCCGAGGTGGATGAGGAGCTGCTGGACTGGATCCGCGAGGCGCACCGACAGGCGGGTTGAGCCGGGTACCGGGTGCCGTAGGATTCCGTGGTTTCGGAGGTGTCAGGCCAAGCCCTGGGTCCAAGGAAAGCGAACCGTAGGCGTACAGGGGCCTCCCAGAAACTGGACACCCAGGCGAGGTGGACAGGCGCCGCTTGCACCGAAACGCTGCGGCGTGGATCACCCCTTGCCCTCGGTGATGCAGGGGGGCAGGCGGGTTGGATGGATGGTGATGCTGCGCCACACATCCCCCACCACGTAGGGCTCCGAGTCCAGCCACTCGGCCTGGAGCACCTCCCGCGAGGGGTAGTCGGCCACCACCAGGGAGCCGATCATCCTCCCCTCCTCGTCCAGCAGGGCGGATCCAAAGAGGAAGGTGCCTTCCTTGAGTCGGCGTTCGAAGAGGTCCAGGTGGGCCTGTCGGGCGGCCAGGCGGCGGGCAGGGGCGTCGGGGTCGACGCCATCGTAGGCGATCACGGCGAAGGGCATGGGGGACTCCGATCCTGGAGGTGTGGACTTACTTCGAAGGATCGCCCCGGGTCGGTCCCCAGGGCAACTTTCGGATGCGAGGGCCTGGGGCAGGGGCCAGCTGGAGACGAAGCACACCCTCCTCCAGGTCCAGATCCTCAACCGACCCGAAGGTCTGCTCCCTCCGCCAGCCCTGACCTTGCCTGCGGTAGAGTGCGGCCTTCCGATCCTGAAGGTCGTGGAGGAGGCACAGGGGCGCCTGGGGGTGAAGGTGGGTTTCCACCTCCCCATGGCCCAGTCCGTCCAATGCATCCGAGAGGCGCCCCACCCAGGGTTGGAACCCACCGGATGAAACCCGTTTGGGGAGCAGGAACCCCGCGTCCTTTCGGCCTGGACGCCAGGTCCCGCTGAAGCTTTTCAAGGCTTGGATCACCGCTTCGCAGCTGGGCAGATCGGGGGTCTGGCGAGGGGTGGTGAGGGTGGCTCGAAGGGTGCCTTCCTGGTCCGCAGAGGCCCAGAACACCTAGGTTTGGAGGAATTCCCCCTCGAGGGTATCGGTGCGGCCACTCGGAGAACCCGACGGGTGGTGGTCCAACTCGTAGGTCACCGTCAGACCGCCGGGGCCCGGCTGCAGCTTCGCGGCCTTGCCGTCGGGTGGGTTCGGGGTTGGGCTGAACTGGGGATGGGTCCGCCCCACCATGTGTGTCCGACCTGACTTTTCCATCTCGAAGAGTCTGGCCTGGGGATCCCGGGCTTTCAGGATCGCTAGCAGCCGTGCCCTGAGGGACTGGTCTGCCTGCCAGGGTTGGGGCCAGGGAAGGGCGAGGGTGCGGGTGCTGCCTGCACGCAGCCAGAGGGTGCCTTTCTGCCACTGGAACACCGGGGCCTCCTCCAGGCACCAGGCGGCCCTGGCACGCCAGCCCCTGGGACCTTCGACGTAGTGCACGACATGGATCAGAGTCCCCTGTGGCCAGGGCTCATGCCAGGTGAGCAATCCTTGATGTCCGTCGGGATGGAGGTGGACTTCCCCCCACTCGAGAATTGCTTCGAGGGGAGCGGACGCCTCTTGTCCCGGGTAGGGATCGTTGCGAGAGGTACTGACGAGGGTTTGGGCGACGGGATGGGGCAGGGTGGAGGGTTCCAGGCGCCAGGCCTCCGCATGGGCCATGAAGGCCGCGACCAGAGGTGCCACCAGGGTGTCCGGAGGGTGCACCGCGGGAACCTGAAGCAGCACCCGCAAGAGGCCTCGGCCGTCCCCCGAAGGGAAGTCCATTCGGCACTCCCTGAATCCTTGGCGGTCCCGCCATTCGGGGCGGGGGGGCGCCCCCGGGGGGCAGTACGCAAGGTGCTCGAAGGTGATGGCAATACCGCCCGGGGTGGGACCCAGGCGATCCGGCTGCCTGAACAATGTGCGCCTTGGGGAGAAGGACATCCGGGTGAAGGACTCCGTGCTGAAGCAGGCACCCGGGCAATCCAGTACTTTCAGCGCGACGCAGGGAACGGGGCGGAAGCGGGCCTTGGGAAAATGTGGGGTCAGGATGGCTTCGAGGGCCGCACCCAGGACAAGGTCCCTCGGGGATTGGCCGCGGGTGGGCATGGAAAGCAGGAACAAGGAGGCCAGACAAGCGCGCCAAACGCGGAAGTGGGTCACGAACAGGCTCCAGGGACAGGGATTCCGCCCCCAAGGGTACGGCAGTCCGGCTTGATCCGGTCCTCGTCCGGGCGGAGTGTCTGCTCCCTCAGTACGCCAACCTCCGCACCTCCTCGTCCGCGGGGCAGCGGTGGAGGTGCTCCAGGATGATCTGGCTGTAGGCGGGCCGGTCCCCCAGTCGCTTGAGGGCCTGGACGGCGTGGATCA
This sequence comes from uncultured Solibacteraceae bacterium, assembly GCA_964589695.1. Taxonomy (GTDB): domain Bacteria; phylum Acidobacteriota; class Holophagae; order Holophagales; family Holophagaceae; genus CAZPUI01. The sequence goes on from CAZPUI010000099.1 coordinate 3,278, forward strand.
CGGCGTTGCGGTCAAGAGGGTTCAGCTGGTAGGCGGCCTGCAGGAGCTTGGCGCCATTCGAGGGTAAACGAAATATATCTTTTTGGTGGTGTAGAATGTAGGCCGTTTGTTCAACGTTGTCGGAGTGTCTTATGTCGTGGGCTTTCCCCCATTTTGCGACCGGTCTACTGGCTGCGGCCTGCCTGGTGGCTGGTATTAAGGACACCTTTGAGGTCCGTAACCATGACCAGCAGTTGGCCCTCGCTCCGGTTCGTGCCAGCAGGTTGACCCTTGGGCTGAACCATGGTCCTAAGGCAGTTCCATTGATGACGCCACCGGCGGTTCCCTATGTTCGCGGGGATGGCGATGGGGATGGAGTCTCTGACCTTCTCTGGCGCCACGCCACCAGTGGCTTGGTTTATGTCATGCCGATGAAGGCAGGGGTTCCGCAACCGGGTGGCGTCATCCACATCGAGCCTGATGCCACATGGACGATTGCCGGCATTGGCGACTTGGATGGTGATGGCCGGCGAGACCTCGTGTGGTGGAACCAAGCCACAGGCATGGTCTATGGAATGCTCGCGGATGGAACCCGGATCAAGGAACAGGGCGTCGTATACGTGGAACCGGACACGCGTTGGCGGATTGCCGCCGTGGCAGACTTCGATGGGAACGGTAAGGCGGATCTCCTTTGGCGCAATTCGGAGACGGGATGGGTGTACCTCATGCCCCTCGTCGGATTGCAGCCGCAGGTCGGTGCAGTGATTCACGTGGAGCCCGATGTACGCTGGCAGATCCTGGGTGCCGCGGACTTCGATGGTGACAACAAGGCTGACATCCTCTGGCGCAACCTAGAGACTGGAATGCTCTACCTGATGCGCATGGACGGAACCAGGGTCATTGCGGGTCAGGTTGCGTATCAGGAACCCAACCTTGCCTGGGTGCCTCTGGCTCTGCTGGATGCAGATGGCGACCGGAATGCAGACCTGCTTTGGAGGAATGCGGAGTCCGGTGAGGTATACGTGCAGCTATTCCTGGCGGGTGCGCCCAAGGGTGGGGCGGTGGTGCATCGCGAGACCAACCTGGCGTGGGAAGTCGCCTCCGTCGGCGATTTCGATGGGGACACCAAGGAGGATGTGGTCTGGCGGAATTCAGGAACGGGTGAAGTCTACTTGATGACCCTTGAGGGTGCCTCGATCAAGGCAGGGCGGATGATATGGTCCGAACCCGATCCCGCGTGGACGTTGCAGGGGGCGACCACCCATCCGCTCCAGGTCACGCCCTTGATCGGCGCCTTCACCGCAACCCCAAGTGCCATTGCAGGGGGTGAAAATGCCACCCTGGCCTTCACTTTCTCCGGTGGACAGGGTGTGGTGACTCCCGGCGCCACGGTGGTTGCGAGTGGAGGGTCCCTGGTGGTGTACCCATCCCAGACCACGGAGTATGCCCTCACCGTCACAAGTCCCACGGGTGCGGTGGCGCACCGGAAATGCACTGTTCAAGTGGCCACGGGAAGCATCGCTTCCTTTGTGGCAGATGCGGTTCGTGTGCCTGCCGGCACTGGGACGACCTTGCGCTGGAGCCTCACGGGCACACCCGACACCCTCACCCTGGATGGCAACTCCGTACTGGGCCAGACCTTCGCGACAGTGTCCCCCGTGCGCCGCCAGACCTACACCCTTACCGCAACCTTCGGCACTGTGAGCCTCAGCCGAAAAGTAGAAGTGGTAGCGGAAGGGCTCAGCCTCATTGCCGGGGTGGTGCCCGAAGCCCCCACCCTGGAGGATCAAGCAGCAGGTCCCGTGGTCCTGAACCCGTATTCAGGCGGTAGCGAAAAGGTATTCCTGGATTCGACCGGCACACCCATGTTTTTCACTGCGGATCGGCGTTTGCGAAAAATCACACCCGAAGGTGGCGTGGTGACTGTGGCCGGTCGTATGGGGATGGAAGGTATGCAGGACGGGCCCAAGGGCGTGGGAACCCTCAGCCGTGTTACCTCCGGCGTTTTCACGATGGGTGATACGTTCTTCTTCATCGACGGTGATATCGCGGTGCGAAAGATGGCACCCGATGGCGCCTTGAGCACTTTATATGGCGGCAGACGTGAACTGCCTGAAATTCCGGGACAGGGCTTTGGTTCCTTGAGCAGTATCGCTGTGGATGAAGATGGAAATGTTTATATTTCGGTCAGCCACCAAATCCGAAAGATCACCCCCGGTGGGTTGGTGACCACGCTTTGCGGAACGCTCAATCCTGGGTACAAGGACGGGGTCGGGGCTGATGCACAGTTCAAAACCCCGAAGGGCATCCTGTTGGGCGCCGACAAAGCCCTCTATGTGGCGGACACCGGGAACTACGTCATCCGAAGGGTGGCTCTCGATGGTTCGGTGAGCACCTTTGCGGGGATTCCTGGGCTGAAGTTACAGCGGGATGGCCAGAGAGGATTTGGCTCGTTCTATGGGTTTGGCGACGGTTTTGCCCGTGATGTTGAGGGAAATATTTTTGTCAATGTGGAATATTCCCCGGTTGTTCGCAAGGTGACGGTTGGGGGGGAACTGCTCACGCTTGCCAATGTAGAGAAGCTGCGCGGGTTTGCAGTGGATTCACTGGGTCGTTTTGTGGCGTTTGACAGTTGGTCTCCTTCAGATCTGCATATCCTGAAGGCAGTAGACCTCAATGGTTCAAAGACAACCCTGGCTGGATCACCGCTCCCCGCGGGAAACAAAGAGTTCTTTGGCCCCTCTGCAATCGCTCCTGATGGAAGTGTGATCGTATCCAGGTATATGAGTGGCCAGGGTATCTACGCGCTTCACCGAATTTCTGAAAATGGGGCGATCACAGAATTTACTCCCAGCATTTCAGAGAATGATTTCGCAGGAAAGATTAGGGGCCTTGTCTTTCTTCAAGATGGAAGGTTTTTTGTTTTTCGAGAAAACGAATTGCATTGTTACGCTTCTAATGGGTCGCTCCTCCGCACAATCGACAAGGTTGAGTATAATTCCGCCAATATTAATTTTCAGCAATATACTTATTTGCCGAATCGGCTGGCTGCAGATCAATTTGGAAATGTTTTTATGGTGATTGATAAGGTAATCTATCGTTTAGGTCCAGATGGCATCATCCGCAATTTAGCAGGCAATCATACCCCATCAATCGGAATTAAGGATGGTACGGGTTTGGAGGCTGAGTTCGATTACAGGGCAGGTGGTAATGTGCTGGGCTGCGACGCTCTGGGTAATGTCTACGTCGACGATTTGGAGATGGGTCCTGCCGGGAATTCTATCGGGAGGGGGCCATGCCTTAGGAAGATCACGCCAGAAGGGCGTGTTTCGACCCTGTCCCGCGCCATCGGCAGCCATTTGGGAATGGAGGACGTAAAGGCATTGGATTTGTCGACCATGAGCATCCCTGCTGGCTGTGTGATGCCCGATGGGTCGATCCTCTACTTCAATCGCCTCCAGAGTGGAGGAATGGAACTCCGGCGCATGACTCCCGAGGGAAGTACCGGCACGGTCATGGGGCATCTCTTGGAACCCACGACACGGTTGGGTGCTCCCAGTGTCGCCCGAATGTATGGCTCCATCAGAGGGCTCGCGCTCACGCCACGAGGGGACCTGATATGTAATTCCGAGGGTGGGATCTTCCACCTTGTGGTGGGTCAGACTCTGGACAACCGAATCCCAGCTTTCCTCACCTATCCAAAACTTGGGAATTCCCGCTCAATCACACCGGGAGAATCCCTCCCCTTATTCTGCAGGGCCATCGGTCAACCTCTGCCCACCATCACCTGGCAACGTTCTCTGGATGGCACAGCGTGGGTTGATGTGCAGACGGGCATTTCCGACAGATTCCAGTACGTCGCAGGTCCAGTGGATGAAGGTTCACTCCTTCGCGCGGTGGCAAGCAATCCCTGGGGATCCCAGGCTACCGAGCCTCTTCGCGTCAGGGTTTCTGCGCCGCAGGCACCCCAATTCATGCTCCAACCCGTTGGCGGAGTCGCTTCAAGCCAAGGGCAGTGGGAGGTGGGTACCGTGGTGAGCGGAGTTCCTTATCCCACGTTGGTTTGGCAAATATCAGAAGATGAAGGTTTGACCTGGGTGGATACCCTGTTTAATGGCTATGCATATACATGGTTTTCATTTAATAGACTTGGCAATACGCTTGTCCGCTGTGTGGCGACCAATGCCTCAGGCACCACAATCAGCGAAGTGGCCTGTGTGAAGGTGGTTGACGACCGCATCAATCCTTCCCTTACGGCCACCCCCGGCACCATTCAAGCTGGTCAAGCAAGCCGGCTCGAGGTGAAGCTCGGAGGTGCCAGCAGCGGGACCCTTTGGCCCATGGGCACGCCTGTGAAGGATGGCGATCAGGTCAACGTGAGCCCGGCCAGCACGATGACCTATACGCTTTCGGCTCAAGGCCCCGGTGGAACACTCAAGGCCGTGACGGTGACGGTAACGGTGAACTAAGCGGATTCCGCCCTCAAAAGAGGCCTGCCCTCAGTACGCCAACCTCCGCACCTCCTCATCCGTGGGGCAGCGGTGGAGGTACTCCAGGATGATCTGGCTGTAGGCGGGCCGGTCCCCCAGGCGCTTGAGGGCCTGGACGGCGTGGATCACGGCGTTGCGGTCAAGGGGGTTCAACTGGTAGGCGGCCTGCAGGAGCTTGGCGCCATTTTGGGGGTCCCCATGGTTGCACTGGACGAGGCCCAGGAGCAGGTAGGCCTTGGGGTGCCCCGGCCAGCGTTGGATGGTCTTGATCAGGACCTGGCGGGCCTGGTCCAGGTCGCCGTGGCCCAGGTACATTTCCGCCACGAAGGCCTGCAGGTCCGGGCTCTCCCGGAGGGCACGGGCGGCCACCTTGGCCACGGCGATGCCCTGGTCGAACCGGCCTTCCTTGCGCAGGGCGTCCGCCAGATGGATGCAGGTCACCACGTCGGTGCTGATATCGTCCTCCGGGGGAGGCGGGGGCGGTACCTTGTTCACGTCCATCTGGAGCTGGCGGGCCATCATGACCAGTTCCAGGAAGCGACGGCGCTCGATCTGGGTCACCAGGATCTTGTTGGACAGGAACTGTTCCACGGTGATGCCATCGTTGTCCAGCTCCGCGAAGGCGAACATGGCGAAGTATTCGTCCTTCCATTCGTCGTCGGGGATGATGCCCAGCTTCTTCCCATCCTCCCAGAGCTCCGTGCCCGGGAAGGGGGTGGCGATGGTGATCTGGGCGTTGTCCAGCTGCAGGGAGCGGATGAAGGCGAAGGTTTCCAGGATCTCCGCCTCGGTTTCATAGGGGGAGCCGATGACGAAGGAGCCCACCACCTGCAGGCCGTGGGCCTTTGCGATGGCCACGGCCCGCCGGGACTGTTCCAGGCTTAGCTTCCCGTTCTTGAGGTAGTCCAGGGTGCGCTGGCAGCCGCTCTCGAAGCCGAAGGAGCACTTGGTGATGCCCATGCGGGCCATCTGGGAGGCCAGGTGGTCGTCGAAATTGTCCGCCCGGGACAGGCACTCCATCTTCGCGAAGCCCAGCAGGCCCTCGGCCTCCATGAGCGAGGCGATCTCCTCCACCCGCTTCTTGTTGGCGGTGAAGAAGTCGTCGTAGATGAGGATGTCCTTGACCCCATCCTGACGGATGAGCTGGGCGAACTCGTCCACCACGTACCGCGCGGAATGCAGGCGCGTGCGGTCCCAGAAGATGCTGGAGGCGCAGAAGCGGCACTTGTAGGGGCAGCCACGGCTGGTGATGACCACCGCCCGCTTGAGCTGGCGCCAGTTCACCCGCAGGAGCTCGATATCCGGGAAGGGCACCTCGTCCAGGTTGGCCAGGGCGGGCCGCTTGCCGGTATCGACCCGCTGGCCTCCGTCCCGGTAGGTGATGCCCTTGATGGCCCCCAGGTTCTGGAAATGCTGACCGTCGAAGGCATCCACCAGTTCCACCAGGGTCTCTTCCCCCTCCCCCAGCACGCCCACCGTGGCGTACTCCGGCAGGTCATCCGGGGCGATGCTGAGGTGCACGCCGCCCCAAAGGACGGGCAGGCCCGTGGCCCGGTGCAGTTCAGCGCCCAGGCGTTTGATCTTCAGGAAGCGACGGGAGGTGGTGGTGAAGCCCAGGAGGTGGGGCTGGATGCGGCGGAGGTCCCCCAGGATGTCCGGGTCCGAAAGGTAGCTGATGGTGATGCGCACATGGGGGCGGACCCGCTTCAGGTAGGCCGAGAGGTAGGCCACCCCGAAGTGGGGCGAGAAGCTCGCCTGGGGCTCGTCCATGTCAATGACGATGTGGAGTCTCAGGGGGGCCGGGCCGTTCATGGGGATCCTTTCCCCCGCGTCGCGCGGGCACTGGCTAAGCAGGAGTTGGTGGCAACATTGAAAAATTCAAAAGAATAAACACGGAGAACACAAGCGTGTTCCGCGGCTGTGCCCCTTCTGGAACCAGTCCAGGAAGCCGGGTTCCGCGAATTGCCAATTCTTTTCTCCGTGTCCATCTCCGTGGTCTCCGTGTCCTCCGTGTTTAACCTGCTTTTCGGTTACGCCCGGATGCCGCGCCGTGTTCTCCGTGTTGAAAGTTCTTTTTTCCCCAAGCGCCAATCGGTCACCTATAGCGTGCTGCGGTACCAAAGCAGCGTGCGCCGCAGGCCTTCTTCGATGGAGGTCGTGGCCTCGAAGCCCAGGAGTTCCTTGGCCAGGGTGGGGTCGATGAGGCGCTTGGGGATCATGGTGGGCTGGCTGGTGTCGTATTCGATCTTGGCATTCTCATAGCCATCCAGCTTCAGCATGAGGTGCAGCAGGTCCCGCAGGCGGTAGCCCTGGCCACTGGCCAGGTTCACGGGACGGGTGCCATCCAGCTTTTCCATGGCCAGCACCAGGCCCTCCACCAGGTCATCGATGTAGATGAAATCCTTGAGGTCCATGCCATCCCCCCAGACGGGCAGCGGATCCAGGCGGGCCACCACTTTGCGGATGAGGGCGGGCAGGACATGGGACTTGTCCGGGTCGAATTTGTCGAAGGGGCCGTAGGCATTGGCGGGCCGCACCACCACGCAGGGCATGGGCTTGCGGATGCGGGTGGCGTACATGTCGCACATGATCTCGCTGAAGCGCTTCATCCAGGCCACCACGTGGTACTTCTCGAAGAAGACGTTGGTGACATCGTCCTCCTTCACATGGTCATCGCTCACGGGGTACACCGTGTTGCTGCTGATGAAGAGGAGCTTCTGGCATCCCGCGGCGTAGGCCGCCTCCAGCATCTGGGCGTTCATGATCAGATTGGGCGTCAAATGGACAAGGGGTGTTTTCTCCATCACCGCCGCGCCACTGGTGTTGGCGGCACAGAGGAAGACATAGTCCATGCCCTCGCAGGCCTGGTGGCAGGCCTCGGGGGCCATGAGGTCCCGGTGCTGGTACTCCACCTGGGCATGGTGGAAACTGGGCTGCTTGTCGTGGAAGGTGGCCCGCACCATGGCCCCGGCTTCCACCAGGCGGCGCACCAGGTTCGTGCCCACGAAACCGGCGCCACCGGTGACCAGGACACGCTTGCCTTCGTAAAACATAAGGACTCCTCATGGAACAGGGTGCATGGGCTCGAACAGGGGAGATGGGATGAAAGGATTAGAAACAGGATGGGCAGGATGAAAAGAAAGGGGACAGGATGGGCAGGATGGACAGGATGAAAAGATGGGGAACAAGATGGACAGGATGGACAGGATGGGCAGGATGGAGAGCTGAGTCAAAACTGTTGATTTGAAATCATTTAAATCAATGAACTTCAATTGACAACATGGGTGAGCCTTTTCTTTCATCCTGTCATCCTGTTTTATGTCTTTTGCACTTTCCTGCTTTTTGCCTGTACAGAAAGGCTTCGCTGGCCTCGGATGGTTGATCTTGTGGGTTGTCAGAAGGGGCCCCGGAACTTGTGTTCGTAGCTGTAGAACTTTTCCGCCGAAAGGTCCGTGGCGGGCAGGCCCAGGCTGGCTTCCGTGGCGCGGATGATCTGTATGGCGTTCTGGTAGAAGACATTCTCCAGGGGGCGGGTGCAGGGGCAGTGGGTGGGGGCGAGGCCGATGCGCTGGATGGGGCCCTTCAACTGCCCGTGGAGCCGGTCGTAGACTTGGGCGGCCACTTCGGCGCTGAAGCCGCAGTAGAGCCAGTCGTTGTCCGCCACCAGCAGGCGGCCTGTGCGGGCGACGGAGGCGCACACGGTGTCCGCGTCGAAGGCCGTGATGGCCCGGGCATCGATGACCTCCGCCTGGACGCCATGATGGCGATGCAGGATCTCTGCGGCCTGGAGGGCCTCCACGTTCATCCAGGAGGTGGCCAGGAAGGTGCAGTCCCCGCCTTCCCGCAGCACCTTGGCGCCCTCCAGGGGGGTCTCGAAGTCCCCTTCCGGCACCTCGCCCACGGCGTCGTAAAGCCAGCGGTGCTCGATGACCACCACGGGGTTCTCGTCCCGGATGGCGGCGGTGAGCATGCCCTTGGCGTCCTGGGGGGTGGAGGGCATCACCACCTTGATGCCCGGGATATGGGCGAACCAGGACTGCAGCGTCTTGCTGTGCTGGAAGGACTGGCCCCAGCCGCGGCCGATGATGGCGCGGATGACCATGGGGGCCCCCAGGCGTCCCCCGGTGGCGTAGCGCTGGGGGGCGATCATGTTCGAGAGCTGGTTCATGCAGAGGGTGAAGAAATCCACCCGCATGTGGACATGGATGGGGCGCAGGCCGTTGAGGGCCGCCCCCAGGCCGAAGCCCGTCATGGCGTCCTCGGACAGGGGCGTGGAGAAACAGCGCTGGGGCCCGAAGGCCTCCACCAGGCCCGCGTGGCTGTTGAAGGTGCGCTTGTGGTCGGCCACATCGATGCCGTAGACGAAGACCC
>CAZPUI010000100.1:0-12110 GCA_964589695.1 uncultured Solibacteraceae bacterium
CCCTGGAGGGGGTAGGTGGATCCATCCTCCAGGCGCAGGCTCACCTTGCGGGCCCCCTCGCCGCGTTTGAGGGTGCCACCCTCCATCCGGCGCCGGAGCCGGAGCTGGTCCAAGCTGGACTGGGTGACATCCACGTAGATGGGGTCCAGCTGCTGCACCGTGGCCAGGGGCACGGGCTGGTACGCCGTGACCAGGGCCCCCACCGTGACACTGGACACCCCCGTGCGCCCCGAAATGGGCGCCTTGATGGGGGTGTAGGCCAGGTTGATGCGGGCGCTCTCCAGGGCAGCCTTGGCGGAGGCCACCCCCGCCAGGGCCTTCTGGAGGGCGGCCTCGGCCTCATCGGCCTCCTGCTGGCCCACGGCGCGGATGGCCAGCAGACCCTTGGTGCGCTCCGCCCGGGACCGGAGGGGCGGAAGCCCCGCCTCCGCCACCGCCAGGGCCGCGGCGGCCTGGTCCAGGGCGGCCTGGTACGGGGCGGGATCGAGCTGGTAGAGGATGCTCCCCGCCTTCACATCCGACCCTTCCTGGAAGCGCCGCTGCTGGATGAGCCCATTCACCTGGGGCCGGATCTCCGCCACCAGGAAGGGGGCCGTGCGTCCCGGCATCTCCGTGGTCAGCACCGCCCGTTCCGTATGGACCGTCTCGAAGGCAACCTCCGGCAGCGGCCTGGGCGGTGGCGCCGTCCTGCAGCCCAGGAGCGCCAGGAACCCCGCGCCCGCAACCACCCTCCGGATCCAGGACGCACCACCAGAGCAAGGGGACAGATCGCATCGCATAGATCACCTCAACCCGAATTCTGGACGCAAGGCCCCCCAGACACACCCCTTCGATGCAGAAAGGAAGCCCATGCCCTGCTCAACGGCCTAAAAAGGGACCAGGTTGAACTCCTGAAGCCCCCTACAGCGAAGCGAAAAACCCCTCCACCTGCGGCCAGTCTCTTGGGATGGGGAACGGGCCCCCCTCCGCGATCAAGGAGCGGGAACACAGTGCATTGGTGCTGTGCGAACGGGGGGGGACGCCCCCCCGCGATCTGCCAAGGTCCATGCGCGCCTCAAAAAGTTTCGCGAAGCCATGCAGCGCATGGGCCACCCGACGCCCCTGGTGTTCCGACGCGCTACTCCTCTTCTCCGTCCCACGCGAGGCGCGCCACGAGGTCGGCGGCGCGATCGGCCACCCTTCGAGACAAAAGTTCGAACACGGTGTCCTCCAGCCCGGCCCCTGCAAGCCGCAACCGGACGCGGCGGCTGGCTTCGGGCAGGCGTTTGGCCATTTCCTGGATCCGTTTCCGGACGAAGGGATAGGAGAGCCCTGCATTCGCCGCGAACTTTTTCCAGGCCAGAATGCCCATGCGCTCGAAGGCGCCCTGGTCTCCGACCTTCATGGCAAAGGTGGCGGCCAGTTCCGGGTAGTGGACCGTGCTCATCAGGTCGTAGAAGGGCGCAAGCCTGGGGCCTTCTGCGGTGTAAAGGATGGAGAAGTTCTTGCCGTGCGCGTCGGCGTTCCCGAGGAAGACATTCAGGATGGCAACATCAAGGAGATTCGCCAGATCCACACTGGGTCTCGATGAGACCAAGCGCAGAAGCTCAAAGCACGCCTTGAAGCCCGGACCGCCTTCGGACTGGTACTTCCAGGTGGAAGGAATGCCGAGCGCCTGACAGAAATCCTCCTGATGCAGTCGGCGAACAGATGCACCCACACGAATGCGGTCATAGCGCTCCACCAGCAGGAACCGGATCGGCCCCCTCGGGCTGGCCAGAACTCGAGGTTCAGCCTTGGCCACGGGCAGGCCCAATTCCGCCGCGAGGGCCATGGCAAAGGCCTCGTTTTCGGTGGAACCCGGAAGCTCTGGAATGGCAGGTTTGAGGATATGGGTGGTGGGCTGCCCAGCCCCAGGGAGGCTGATCTGATCCCCCACCCAACAGACGGGAAGCTTGGATTGGGCACCCGCCAAGGAGAGGCGAAGCCCCCGGGTGCCTGCCAGCAAGGGGCGGCGTGGCAATTCCGTGAGGATGAGCTGAAGCTCGGAATCCATCAGTGGGATGGGCACCCAAGGCTCGGAAGCGGCCCCAGGGCTGGATCCGGGCTCCAGGAAGGCCAGGGCCCCTGCCACTTCCCCGCCCAATCGATCCAACAACGAAAAAGTGTTGCCTTCGGTCACCCCAAGGGTGCGTGCCACGGCCGTACGCTGCCTGGCCTCCGGCAATAGGCCATCAAAGAACGGCATACAATCCCGCTCCGCGAAAGGTTCGAGGCGCTTGGGCAGCGAAACCGAAATGGCAGGAGCGCCCGCGTCATCCACATAAGCCGGAGCGTATGCGAAGGAGAGCCTCCCGGAAGCCTGCTGGCGAAGTTCGCCCACCAGTTTCTGGTCGAACCATACCTTCAGCCGCTTCATGACGCATCCTTGCCGGAGTTCCCATCCAGGCTAAGGCCGATGGGTGGCACCACCGTCAAGCTGCATCCAAGGATTTTTAGCACCTGGAGCACCTTTCCGACTTGGGCCGTCGGCTTGCCCTTCTCCAGGTCCACGATGAACCGCAACCCCACATTGGCGACTCCCGCCAGCTGGTCCTGGCGTAAACCCGAGGCTTTCCGAAACTGGCGCACCAACGCGCCCAGGCCTTCGGTGGAGTGAATCTGGAGGGCAACCATGATTATTTCCCGATCGGGAAATTTTGGATCGCTTAAAAGGACGGCGCAAGAAGAAATTCCCGTACGGGAAATAATTCAACTCCCCCACGACCTACAGCGAAGCCAAAAACCCCTCCACCTGCGGCCAGTCCCTCGTGATCGGAAACGGGGGCAGGGCGGCCCTGATCTGGGCGGCGTAGCGCTTGCCGTGGGGGTCTTCGTGGGGAAGCATCAGCCGTGGGTCCAGGATGCACACCACGCCTTTGTCCGTGCGGGTGCGGATGAGGCGGCCGATGCCCTGTTTGAGTTTGAGGGTCATCTGGGGCACCTGGATGCCCACGAAGCCAAGGCCCTGGCGCTGGGCCTCGGCTTCGCGAATGCGGGCCTGGAGGACGGGATCGTCGGGGGGGGTGAAGGGCAGGGACGTGACCACCACCAGCACCAGGTCATCTCCGGGCAGGTCCACCCCCAGCCAGAAGCTGGCCAGCCCGAGAATCACGGCCCGGGGGGTCTGCCGGAACCGCTCCAGCAGGGCATGGCGGGCGAGGCCCTCCCCCTGGACGAAGAGGGTGAGGTCCGGCAGGGCCGCCTGGAGCCGGGGCCGGAAGGCGGCCAGCATCTTCTTGCTGGTGAAGAGCAGCAGGCCCCGCCCCCGGCTGGCCCGCAGGAGGCGCTCCATGGCCTGGAGGCTCCCCTCCACCCAGGCGGGATCCCCCACGCCATCGCGCCCGGCGCTGCGCAGGGCCAGGTTGGGGGGGATGAAAATGAAGCCCTGGCGGGGGAAGTCGAAGGGACTCTCCACCAGCTCGCTGCGTTCCGCCTCGGCCTCGGTGAGCCCCAGGCGAAGGCGCAGGCCGTTGAAGCCCTTGCCATCCCGGAGGGTGGCGCTGGTGAGCACCACCGTCTCGAAGCCCCGCCGCAGGTGCTGGTGGAAGAAGGGCTTCACATCCACAGGGTTGGCCTTGAAGACCACGGTCTGGGGGCCTTCCCTGGAAAGGGTGGAGACCCAGCCCGTGGGCTGTGAGAAGATCCGCTCCATGCGGTCGAAGGCCAGGCCGATGCGGTCCGCCAGACGCCGCCACAGCTGCTCCGACTCCTTGTCATCCATATTGACTTCACGGCTGGCCAGGCGCTTGGCCTCCTTCCAGGCATCCTGGCCCGCCAGGACCCAGGCCCCCACGGCATCGGCGATGCCCGGCAGGTCCAACCGCTCGTCATCGAAGCCATAGACACCGGAGTCCAGAGGAACCTTGGCCAACAGGGTCTGCCAGGCATCCTCCCAGGGCAGGAGGAAGGCCTCCAGGGCAGCCCCCTCGGCATGCCGGTCGGACTCGGTGTCCAGATCCCGGAAGAGCAGGGTCATGGCCCGGCTGGACCAGACCTCGGCACAGCTCTCCGTGAGCTGTTCCTCGATTTCATGGGCCTCGTCCAGGATGAGCACAGGGGCATCCGGCAGCACCTGGCCGAAGGAGCTCTCCCGGAGCACCCGGTCCGCCAGGAGCAGGGCATGGTTGGCGATGACCAGGTCAGCCTCCGCCACCTCCGCCCTGAGCTTCATCAGGAAGCAGGTCTCGTAGTGCCGGCACTGCTTGCCGGTGCAGCGCTCGGAGCGGGCGTTTACCCGATCCCAGAGCTCGCTCTCCCCTTCGCCGAACTTCGCCAGTTCCTCCCGATCCCCCGTGAGGGTCTCCTTGGCCCAGCGGGGCAGGGCCAGCCAGAGGCCATGGTCCGAGCGCTGAAGCTCCATGGGTGGGTTGGCCTCCACATCGTCCCAGGCCAGGCGGCAGAGGTAGTTGGAGCGCCCCTTGGCCAGCACCGCCTTCACTGGACGCCCCAGGATGCCCCTCGCCCGGGGCAGGTCATCCTCCAGAAGCTGGCGCTGGAGCTGCTTGGTCCGGGTGGCCACCACCACCGGCCGCACCGAGGAGGCCAGGGCGGGGATCAGGTAGGCCAGCGTCTTGCCCGTGCCCGTACCCGCCTCCACCGCCAGCAGCACGGCATCGGGTCGCGTGTCCGGGTCCTCTTCCTCCTTCCGCCAACGCCCGAAGCTCACCTGGCTGTCCTGAACCGCATCCCACACCAATTCCGCCATGCGTCGCTGGCCGGCCCTTCCCTCCGCCCCAGGGAAGCAGGCGAAGAGGCGGCCCTCCGGTGGGGCGAAGAAGGCGTCCATGGGGTGGGCCATGGTTCCAGGGTACGTCATTCCCAGACGCTTAGGACCCCAGGCGTTCCACTGGGAAGCGCGCCTCCAGAATGGACTGGCGCTCCCGCACCCTCTGCAACAGGGCCTTCCAGCGGGGATGGGTCTGGAGGACATCCAGGAGCGGGCTCTCCTGGTACCACCGCAGGCAGGAGAACCCCATGGCAAAGGCGCGCTCCGCGGCCTCCAGGGCTTCCTCCTGAAAGCCCAGGACCGAGAAGGCCTCGGCGATCTTGAACAGGAACTCACCATCCCCCACCCGCTGGGACCTCTGCTCCTTCCAGAAGGTGAGGAGCTCCGTCCGAGCTTCCTCCGATTGGCCCGTGAGGTGGGCATGGTAGACGCTCGCCAGGGTGGGGAAGCGCCCCTTCCGATCCTGGTTTTTCAAACAGCGCTGGAAGTAGGTCACCGCCTGGGAGGAACGCCCCCGGATGAGGCGGATGTAGCCCCGGTAGAAATCCCTGAGGGGCACTTCGTCCGGCCCCGGAAGGACGCCAAGGCTCTCCTCGAAGCGGGCCCATTGGCCGGTGTAGAGCCAGGTGTTGTCCCCCACGGTACTCGCCCAGCGCACGGGTCCCGAGATGCGATCCCGCTGGCCCTGGATCCGCAGGGCGGCCTCCAGCAGCCCCGCCACCCGGGCCGCATAGGCCTTGGCCGTGAGGAGCGAAAGGCTGCGGGAGGGATAGCGCACCTCGCACAGGGAATCCAGGGCGGACTGGATCTCCCCCGTATGGATGCGGTAGTGGGCATCCCGGGCCACCAGGTAGGGGTTGTCGGGATCCAGTTCCAAGGCCTTCCGGAAGTGGCCCTGGGCCTCCAGGGGATCCACCGTGGAGGGTAGGGCGGCCCGAAGGAGCAGATTCTCCACCATGGAGCCCGCCTGTTCGTGGAGCAGGGCGCACCCCGGCTCAGCCTTGAGCGCAGGCAAGAGACCTTCCAAGGCCGCCTGGTAGTCCTGCATGTCCTCGGATCCCAGGGCACGCAGGAGCAGGGTTCCCAGCTGGGGGCTCTGGGGCAGCAGGGGATTCAGGCCCGTGGGATCCATGTCCAGGCGCTTGACCAGGTCTTCCATGACCACCCGAAGGGAGGCGGGCCCCAGGGCGAGGGACTCCTTCCGGCCATGGGGCGTGGTGAGATCCACCCACAGCGATACCAGGTCTCCCTCCACCTTGGTGGTGAGGTGCATCAGGACGCTGGGGGGATCCTGGGGGTCCACCGCGGAGTGTTGATCCACCACGGCGGTGCCAGACACCGCTTCCAGGCAGAGCTTGATGAACGGGACCATGCCACGGTATTCATCGGTCAGGGGCGTCCCGGGGGCCAAGGCGACGCTCAGCACAACCCTGGACGCGCGGAAGGAGGGCGGAAAGAGCCAGGCCAATAGGGCACTCAGGGCGATCCCAGTCACCCCGATTCCCAGCATGATCCAAAGCAGCTTGCGCACGGTGGTACCGGACCTCTCCAAACCCTAGAAGTATCGGTAATTCGCCGAGTAACGCAAAGGAAAGTCATTGTTTTCAATCATTTGATAAAATCGACATGACCTCCACACCCCGAACCACCTTCCTGACACCTGGTCAAATCACGCGTGTTTCAGTGGGCGACCCCGTGAAGCACCCAGAACCCCATGCGATCCTCGAGGCCTGCGGAGGCTCCATGCAGGAAATGAATCCACTCCCCGCCTCGGTTCCCCAGGACATCGTGGGCACCTGGATCCGTGAATGGTTCGACCAGGAGGGACGTCTTTTCCCCCTGCCCGGAGAACGTGACCAGAACTTTTGCCTGGAGCGGACCGATGGGCGCCGCTTCGTGGCCAAGCTCACCCCTCCCGGGGAGGACCCTGCCTGGCTGGAAGCCGAACAGGCCGCCCTGGAATGGGCCGGGGAGCATGCCCCCAACCTGGCCCTGCCAAGGGTCCAGCGCACCCGGGAGGGCCGCACCCTGGCCTGGATCGGCACAGCCTCCCGGGCCCTGCGGCTGCTGGACTGGGTGGAGGGTCGCACCTGGGCCACGACCCGTCCCCATGACCGTGTCCTGCTGGAAAGCCTGGGGACGGCCCTGGGTTCACTGGGCCTGGCCCTCCGGGATTTCCAGCACCCCGTGGTCCATCGCACCTTCAAGTGGGACCTCACCCAGGCGGCCTGGATCGCCCCCCACCTGGGCATCCACCCCGAGGGTCCCCACCGTGCCTGGGTTCAGGCGGCCTTGGCCGATTTCCAGGACCGAGTGGAGCCCGCCCTTCGGTCCCTGCCCCACCAGGTGATCTACAACGACGCCAATGACCACAACATCCTGGTGCGGGAAGGCCGGGTGGCGGGCTTCGTGGATTTCGGGGACCTGGTCTACGCCCCCCGGATCTGCGACCTGGCCATCGCCTGCGCCTATGCCCTCATGGGGCAGGGAAGACGAGAGGATTGGGCACTGTCCGACCCTCCGGTAGGGGTGCACGAGGGGGGACATCGCGAGGCTCAGATGAGCAAGCGGTCCTCCCTCGTCGATCACAGCCCCCTGGATGCCGCCTGTGTCATCACCTCGGCCTACCACGCCCGCTTCCCCCTGGAAGCCTCGGAGCTGGAGGTCCTGTGGTCCCTCATCCGCCTGCGCCTGGCGGTGAGTGTCACCAACAGCGCCCTGGCCCGCCACGCCAAGCCGGATGATCCCTACCAGACCATCAGCGAAGCCCCGGCCTGGGACCTCCTGGAGCGCCTGGCCCGGATCCATCCCCGCCGGGCCACCTGCGCCCTACGGGCCGCCTGCGGCTTCCCCGCCCATCCCCAGACCCCCGCCCTGGAGGCCTGGCTGGGGGCCCACACCGCCACCTTTGCGGCGATCATGGCCGTGGATCCTCGGCGCGAACCCTCGGCCATCCTGGATTTGAGCGTGTCCAGCCTGGACCTGGGAGGCGGGGACCGCTGGGAGATGGAAGCCCTCGATGCCCTGGGAGCCCAGCGTTGCCAAGAGGAGGGGGCCCACCTGGCCATCGGCCGCTACCAGGAACCCCGACTCCTGTACCCCTTCGGGACCTTCCAGGACCAGGGTCTGGAACGGGAGGAACCCCGCACGGTGCACCTGGGCTGCGACCTCTTCCTGCCCGCGGGCAGTCCCGTCTTTGCGCCCCTCCCAGGGCGGGTGGTGGGGCTGAAGGACAACGCCATCCAGGGGGACTACGGCCCCACGGTGATCCTGGAGCACCAGGCCGCTGGGGACGGCCCCACCTTCTTCACGCTCTATGGGCATCTGGACCCCGAATGCCTGGACAACCTTGAGCCGGGCCAGAGGGTCGAGGCAGGCCAGCGCATCGCCCGGGTGGGAGCCCGCCCCGTGAACGGGGACTGGACACCCCATGTCCACTTCCAGATCATGCTGGACCTCCTGGACCTCGACGGCGATTTCCCCGGGGTCGCCCGCCCCAGCGATGCCCGTCTCTTCGCCGGACTCTGCCCCGATCCCAACCTCATCCTGGGTTGTCCCCGGCCCATCGACGCCCGGGCCCACACGGTGGAAGGCCTGCTGGCCCGGCGCCGGGAGACCCTGGCCCCCAGCCTCTCCATCAGCTACGACCGCCCCCTGCACATCGTGCGGGGCGCCATGCAGTACCTCTACGACGCCGAGGGAAGGCGCTACCTGGACATGGTGAACAACGTGCCCCACGTGGGCCACGCCAACCCGCGGGTGGTGGCCGCCGCCGCGCGGCAGCTTGCCCTCCTCAACACCAACACCCGCTACCTCCATCCCCTCATCGAGGCCTTTGGCGAGCGTCTCAAGGCCACCCTGCCCCCGGAGCTTTCCGTCTGCTTCTTCGTGAACAGCGGCAGCGAAGCCAACGAGCTGGCCCTGCGCCTGGCCCGCACCGTCACGGGCAGGAAGGGCACGGTGGTGGTGGACGTGGCCTACCACGGCAACACCGGTGCCCTCATCGAGATCAGTCCCTACAAAAACGAGGGCCCAGGCGGCGCCGGAGCCCCCCCCTGGGTGCAGAAGATCGCCCTGCCCGATGCCTACCGGGGCCGCTTCCGGGGCGAGGCCACGGGGCCCCGGTACGGCGCCCTGGTGGACGAGGCCATGGATGCCCTGGAGGCCCGGGGCTTCCCCCCAAGCGCCTTCATCGCCGAGAGCATGCTGGGCTGCGGGGGCCAGGTGGTGCTGCCCGAGGGCTACTTCGCCGAGGCCTTCCGCCGCGTGCGGGCCCGGGGGGGTCTCTGCATCGCCGACGAGGTCCAGGTGGGCTTCGGCCGCGCGGGCACCCACTTCTGGGCCTTCCAGACCCAGGGCGTGGTGCCGGACATCGTCACCTTGGGGAAACCCATCGGCAACGGCTGGCCCCTGGGGGCCGTGATCACCACCCCCGCCGTCGCCCAGGCCTTCGCCAATGGCATGGAATACTTCAACACCTTCGGCGGCAATCCCGCCTCCATGGCCGTGGGCCTGGCGGTGCTGGATGAGCTCCAGGGACGGGGCCTCCAGGCCCGGGCCCTGCACCTGGGGAACCGCATCCAGGATGGTCTGCGGGCCCTCCAGGCCCGCTTCCCCGTCATCGGAGAGGTGCGCGGCCTGGGCCTCTACCTGGGGGCCGAGATGGTGAAGGATCCCACCACCCGGGAGCCCCACCCCGCCGCCGCCAGCCATGTGGCCAACCGCCTCAAGGACCTGGGGGTGCTCATCAGCACCGATGGACCCGACCACAATGTCCTGAAGATCAAGCCCCCCTTGGTGATCACCGAAGCGGATGCCGACCACCTGCTGGCCTGCCTGGAACGGGCGCTGGAGGAGGATGGCGCCCGCTAGTTCCCTCATGATTCCTGCGTGCATACTGGAAGGTCGCAAGAAAGGACCGTCATGTCTGGAATTCCCGAGAGCCTCCTGAAGACGTGGATCGGCTGCATCAACGGCTACGACCTGGAACACCTGCTCGCCCTGTACCACGAGGACGCCATCCTGATCCCCACCTTCTCGAACCATGTCCTCGACACCCCTGGGAAGATCCGGAAGTACTTCGAGAACCTGTCCTCCCGGGAGGAGCTCAGCCTCGCCCTGCATGAGAAGACGCTGAAGGTGCAGTCCATCCGACCTCAGCTCCACTCGGTCTCCGGAATCTACTGCTGGCGATTCGTCATCGACGAAGAAATGATGAATTTCGAGGCTCGATTCACGTTCCTCATGGATTTCGAACGCTCAAGCCCGATCATTCTTCATCACACCTCGCAACTGCCTAGGACGCTTTAGGCTTTTGAGCCTGAGACCCCTTTGAACCTACCGTGTTGGTCAGCGTCACCCCCACCGTCACGAGCGCCACGCCCAGCAGGAGCGAGGCTCCCAAACGCTCCCCCAGCACCAGCCAGGCCAGGGCCACGGCGCTCACGGGGACGAAGTTGATGAAGAGCCCGGCCCGGGCGGCGCCGATGCGGTGGATGCCTTCGTAGAACCAGACGTAGCCGAAGACGGTGCCAAAAACCCCCAGGTAGGCCAGGTTCAGCCAGGCCTTCAAGGAATAGTGGGGGGCGTGGGCCAGCAGGCCTTCCCCCACGGCAGGAAAGGCCAGGGCGAAGGTGCCCGCCACGGCGGAGTAGGTCACGGCGGGCAGGGGCTTGAGGTCCTTCATCAGCACCTTGCCCAGCAGGGAATAGGTCACCCAACTGGCCACGCACCCCAGGATCAGGAGTTCCCCTTTCCCAAAGCCCCCCGCCAGCAGGCCCCCGAGGCTGCCCCGGGAGATCACCACCAGGGCCCCCGACACGGAGATCAGGATTCCCAAAAGCCTGCGCCCCCCGAGGGGTTCCTTGAACAGGAGGGCCGAAAGCAGCGCAATGAGGATGGGATTGTTGGCCACGATCATGGAGGCACGACTGGCCTCGATGTGCTTCATGCCCGACAGGAAGAAGGCGTTGTAGGCGAAGACCCCCACCAGGCCCAGGACGACCACGGACAGCACCTGGTCCCGCCTCAGGCGCGGGAACCCATGCTCCTGGTGCCAGGTGAGGGGCAGCAGGAACAGCAGGGCCAGGGCGAAGCGCAGGAAGGAGGCGGAGTAGGGCCCCACCTCCTGGGCCACCACCCTTCCAGCGCTCCAGGTGCCGCCCCAGAAGACCGCGGTGGCCAGGAGTTTGAGGTAGGTGATCGTCGGTTCCCGGTGGGGCGTCATGAGCCCCATGGTACGGCGTCTGACCCAAAATCCTCCGGGGTCCACAGGCATGGGATAGACCACCTGGATGCGGCCTCCCCATGCGAGGCCGTTGGTCTGGAATGTTGGCCCTGCCGGGGAGTCCTGGCCTTCCACTCCCTTGCATTCCTCAGCCCCCCCCGCCCCCTTTCCGATACCTCGGGTTGCGGGGGTGGGTCATGGTGCGGGTCCTATGGAAGGCGTGGAGGCAGATCCTCCGGGGGCTCCTGCCGGTGCTTGCCCTGGCCCTCCAGGCCCAGGGGCCCATGCCCCCCGGGCAGCTGCCCTTCAAGGTCTATGGGCCCGACCAGGGGCTCAACAACCCTTCGGTGATGGACCTCGCCATGGATCCCAAGGGCTACCTGTGGATGGCCTCGGAGAACGGGGTCTGGCGCTACGATGGCACCCGCTTCCAGGGCTACTCCTTGAAGGAGGGCCTGCCCTCCGCCAGTACGGAGCGGGTCTTCATTGCGCGGGATGGCACGGTGCTCGTGGGGACTTTCAAGGGCCTGGTGGTGTACCGCGCAGGGCGCTTCGAGAAGGTGGGGCCGGGCCTTCCCGAGGCCCAGGTCACCAGCCTTGCCCAGGATGCCTCGGGCCGCTTCTGGGTGGGCACCAAGGATGGGCTCTTCCACGGGAACCTGGACACCGAGGGTTTCAAGGTCGCTGCGGGGTGGCCCGGTGGCTCCGCCACCGCCGTGGGGGGCGACCCGGAGGGCAAATCCCTCTTTGCCGCCTCCTGGACCGGCGCTGAAGCCCGCTTCTTCCAGATCCAGGGCACCGGCGTCGCACCCCTGGGAATACCCGACGACATGGCCAAGAGCCGCATCGACGCCGTCCTCCAGGACCCCGCGGGTCGCACCTGGGTCCGCTCCCTGTTCACGCTCCATGTCCGAAAGGCCGGTGAGTCGGCCTTCCTTCCGTACGATCGCCGGGTTCCCCCCAGCAACCAGAAGGCCTTCCTCCTCCTGGACCGGGACGGCAGCCTTTGGGGCAGCAGCATGGAGGGGCTTTTCCACATTCGACCCGAGGGCATCGAGCTCCTGGGACGCAAGCAGGGCCTGACCTCCGAAACCCTTCGGGGCATGTGCCAGGACCGGGAGGGCTCCCTGTGGGCCG
>CAZPUI010000101.1:0-556 GCA_964589695.1 uncultured Solibacteraceae bacterium
GACGCCGAGGCTGGCAACCAGAATGGCGCGCTTGAACCAGCGATTGCGGATCGTGGCGCTGCGGGCCTGGGGGCTGAGGTCCTTGAGCCGCACGGTGTCGGTGAAGTGCTTGCCCAAGGTCCACTTGGCGTGGATTTCAACACGGTCATGGAAGAGCCTGAACTCCCGCGCAACCTGGGGCAGGCGTTCCCGGTAGACGATGGGTTCAGTGGCCATGGTGCTCCTGATCGAAGGGTCCAGTCCTCCATTCTCCCAGGTGCGGAGGTGCTCGTTTACCTTGGATTGCCCGCCCGCAGGAACGCTCGGCAACCAGGAAGTGGGAAGTTCCTTGGCCCCCCGTGACCCTGTCCCACGCGCGGCATGAGCCCGCGCGGGTGGATTGGGCCTGGTGGATGGTGTGAAGTCCGTGGGTGCACGGGTCTATTGGGCGACCTCCACCGCCACCGCCCCCAGCACCCGCTGCAGGTCCCGGGGATCCATGCCCACCAGGAAGCCCTTGCTGCCGCCGTTCACATGAACCCGTTCCAGATCCAGGATGGTCCGTTCAAGATACACG
>CAZPUI010000101.1:566-11979 GCA_964589695.1 uncultured Solibacteraceae bacterium
CCATCGTGCCTGGGGAGGCCCTCTTGGGCAGGGCGGCCCGGTAGCCCCGCTCCGCCCTCCAGGGCCACGTCCACCGGGGCGGCCCCCAGGAGGTCCAGCAGCTCCCCCGGAGCCAACCCCAGCAGGAACCCTTTGCTGCCGCCGTTGAGGTACACCCCTTCCAGTTCCAGCACCGAGCGCTCAAGATACACGGGCATGGCCTTCCGGGTGCCCAGGGGACTGGTGCCCCCCACCTGGTAGCCGCTGTGCTTGTTGGCCACATCCGGCTTGCAGATCTGCACCGACCGCGCCCCCATCTGGCGTGCCAGGGCCTTGGTGCTCACCTCCCGGTCCCCGTGCATGAGGACGATCAGGGGCCGCCCCCCCTCGTCCTCCATCACCAGGGTCTTGAGCATGCCGTGCTCCGGAACCCCCAGCTCCCTTGCCGCCACGGCGGTGCCGCCCTTTTCCTCATAGCGGTACAGGTGCTCCGTGAAGGCGATTCCGTGCTCCCGGAGCAGCCGGGTGGCCGGCGTCGAAGGAAAGGTGGGCTTGGACATGGAACCCTCGGAGCAAGCGATATGGGCACCCAGTGTACTGCCACGGACAGCCAGGAATTGCCCACCAAAACCCATAGTAAATTTCAATTCATTGGTACTCGATCGGTAGCGAAGTTCTTTCGTTCAGATCAGTGCCAAAGCCCCGTGACGTGCCACCGGGGCCGCCCCAGCCTTTCCGCGGGCACCAGGTAGGCGTCGTGGCTGAAGGCGAAGGGCACCAGGTGACGCTGACCCTGGACTTCCAGGGCCCTCAGGCGCCGAACCCTCTCCTCGGTGGCAGGGTGGGTGCGCAGCAAGGCCGGATCCTCCTCCCGCCGCCCCGGGAGAAAGAGTCGCTCCCACCAGCGCGTGGCGCGTGGCTCGATCTTGAGCAGGGCCCGGGCCAGGCCCTCGGGATCCCCCGTCAGCTCCACCGCCCCCAGATCCGCGTGGAATTCCCGGGTTCGACTGAGGGCCAACTGCAGCAGGCTGCTCAGGGTGGGCACCAGCAGCAGCAGCAAGGGGGCCAGGATCGGAAAGGACTGCGGCACGAAGGGGGAGAGCACCAGAAGCAGCACCAGCATGGCCCAACCCACCTGGGTGGCGAGGGTGGTGATGCGGCTTACGGTGTCCGCCAACCCCATGAGCCAAGTGTCCTGGTACCGAAGGTGGCTCAGCTCATGGGCCAGGACGCCCGCCAGTTCCCGCAACTCCAGACGGCGCAGGAGTCCATCCGTGAGGGCGATGACTGCCCCCCGGCCACCGCCCATGGCGAAGGCATTGAGGTTCCGGGTGGGGACATAGGCCAGGCGTGGCAGCGCTTCCAGGCCCGCCCGTCGCCCGAGCCTGGCCAGAAGATCGTACAGTTCGGGGGCCTCGTAGGGCGAGAGCACCCGGGCCCGGTAGGCCCGCAGCACCAGCCACGGTGAGACCTGGGGCCCCAGTACCAGGGCCCCGAGCCCCAGCCCCAGAGCCCAGAGGCTCTCCGTGCTCCCCCCCAGGACCCAGCCCATGAGGGCCAGCAACCCCACCATGCCCCCAAGCAGCAGGAGGGACTGCAAGCGGTTGTTCCAGCGATGGGCCTTCAGGGCACGTGCATCCAGGGACATGGGACCCCCCGAAGACCCGATTCTGCCATGGGGGATGGTCCGTGCAGGAGGCCTCAGACGCCCCGGAAGACGGCGTACTTGAGGATGGGCGTGGCCGGGTTAGTCGTCGCCCTTGTCGAAAACGATCCGCCATAGGCCGGGCTTGTGTTGGCGCCATATGGATGTGAACCGTCCCACCGCTTTGCCGTTGGCATCCTTCACGGGACCACTGGTGAGGGCCAAGGTGCCCGATGCAAGCACTTCCACCTTATCCGGAGCCCAGGAGAAGGGTGCCTGGGGGGTCTGGAAGTAGCGTTTCCACCAGGCAATCACCTCTGCCTTGCCCCGCCGGGGTTCGGGCCCCGAGAAGAACACCGCCTCTTCGTCAATGAATGCACAGAAGGCTGCAAAGTCACGATCCGCCATGGTCTTGGCGAAGGCTTTCTCGGCGGCTTCGACCTGTCGACGCAGAAGGGCCGGATCCTGAGGTTGGGCCTGGGCAACCAGGCATAGGGTGGTCAACAGGGACAGCATGGGGGCTCCTTGACAGAAAAAATCTTGCTGCTTTCAACATTGTTATACGCCTGCGCTTCAGGGCGAGGGCAAGGGTCGCGCCGATGGTCATGCC
Source organism: uncultured Solibacteraceae bacterium (assembly GCA_964589695.1). GTDB lineage: Bacteria > Acidobacteriota > Holophagae > Holophagales > Holophagaceae > CAZPUI01. The sequence continues at coordinate 2,801 of CAZPUI010000101.1, forward strand.
GATGAAGACCCCCAGGGCGAGGTTCTTGAGGACAAGCCCCAGGCCTCCACCGAGGGAGGCCCCGACGCCCAGGTAGAAGTAGAGAGGCAGGGTGGGTTTGGGGGACTGGGACATGTCGGTTCCTTTCAGGGTGAGGTTGTGGAATGGGGTGTGGGTCTAGCGTGCGTGGCCCACCTTGGGCGTGCGTTCAGGGGAAGGCGCGTGGTGGGCGAAGACCTTCAGCAGGTAGTCGCCATCGGGTCGGTCAAAGGTGGTCTGGCTCAGATACTTGAAGCGCACCACGCCCTGGGGGTCCACCAGTACCACCAGGGGCTGGTTCTGGGCCACCTCGGTGCCACCCCAGGAGGTGCGGAAGAGGTCAAGGGCCCGGCTCACCTTGGCGCCCCCATCCACCAGCACGGGGAAGCGCAGGAGGTCCTCGCCCTGCCTGATTTCGAATCGCTGGGGGAAGAAGGTCCTGGCAATCCCGGCCCAGCGCATCCCCGTGGGATCGATCCAGCCTGTCACCCCCGGCGGCACCGATCCCAGCTGTTTCCAATCCTCGACGACGCGCAACTGCTCGGGGAAGAGACGGCTCCACGCCCGCACGTCCTCAGTTTCGTAGGGCAGCACAAAGGCCACATCGATGCAGTGCCGTGTGCGGAAGTCGAGGCGCTCGTCCATGCGCACCAGCTCCAGGTACTGGTAATGACAAGCCTGGCGACCAGCGGCCGGGCTCCACCCTTCCCCGGGCGAAGACCAGGAGCAGGCTTCGACCTTTGCGGTCTGCGAGGTCCACGATGCCGCCACGCACCTCCTTCAGACTGAAGAGCGAGGTCGGCTGGCCGAGACAGAAGGGCGCGAGCGGGCGATCGGCGGCTTGGGCGGTCAACAGACCTAGGGATAAGACGAGGGCCAGGATCATCGCACCACCGGCTGGCTGGCCCACAGGACGTTCACGAGCTTCCAGGCGCCCTCCACCTTGGCGAGCTGGCAGCAGTCCACGAAGGCCCCCGTCTCCACCACGGCCATGGCCAGCGGACCACGAACATAGAGCACCCTCAGCTCCCGGATGCGGGCGTCCTCGGGGCTGTGCTTGAACTGGGCGGACTGTCGACCGAGCTCCAGGAGGCGGGTGGCATCCCTAGGGTCTGTTTTCAAATTCGCGCTAGCCGCGCTGGGAGCGCCGGGCGAGCCAGGCAAGGAAGGCGACGCAGGTGGTAGTTCGGCTACCACCAAGGAGCCTGACGCCGCGTGGCGACGCCCGCCGCCCCAGCCCGGAGGGGCGGGCCCAGCCGGGCGCTCCGCGTTGTCATGGCCCTTGGACGATGCAACCACATCGCCCTGCGGACCATTCCTAGCGGAGCATCCCGGCTGGACTCCGCCGCGGCCAGCGGGAATTTGAAAACAGACCCTATGCTGGAGCTGGCTCCGCCCCCCCCCTTCCGAGATCCGCCGCTTGGCCAGCTCCGGGGCGAGGGCACGGGCCATGCGCGCGGCATCGGCCGTGAAATAGCCTTCGATGTAATCCCGCAGGGTGGCCTCGATGGCCTTGGCGTCGGAGGCCGTGCTGGCCGGGGGCGCGGGCCTGGAGGGGGGGACGGTGCCCTGGAAAAGAACACTGACGAGGAACAGAGAGGCAAGCAGGATGGGCATGTCGGGCTCCTTGGTCCAGATCCAGGCCTGGCGGATGCCCCACAGTGAATCCACACTTAACCAAATTCCAATCAGCATTTTAGATGATTATCATGCCGATTTTGCATAATCTTCCATGCTATATTTTGGGATTTCGGATAACCCATGGACCTCGACCAGATCCGGGCCTTCCTGGCCACCCTCGATGCAGGCTCCCTCAGCGGTGCCGCCCGGGTGCTGCACCGCACCCAGCCCGGGATCACGCGCCTCATCCAATCCCTGGAGGCGGAACTGGGCAGCGAACTGCTGGACCGCTCCTGCAAGCCGGCCCGCCCCACGGCCCGGGGCCTGGCCATGGTGGACTCCGCCCGCAGGGTGCTGGAGGCCGTGGGAGACCTGGAGGCCGTGGCCCTCCACCGCCGAAGGGCCCAGCGCCTGCCCTTCCGCCTGGGGGTGTCCCACGCCCTCCTCCGGTTCCTGGGCGAGCCCTCCGTGCTGGCCTGGAAGCAAACCCACGCCCGCCTGGACCTCACCGTGGAAGCCGACTGGAACCTGGGCCTGCTCCAGCGCCTGCGGGACGGTCGCCTGGATGCTGTCCTCAGCCCCTTCCCCGGGGCTGGGTACAGCCCCCGGAGGTCAAAGGCCACTGCCTGGGCTTCGACGACCTGGACTTGATCCTTCCCAAGGACATGAAGGTGCCTTCGATCCGAGGCCTCCAGGACCTGCTGGACCTGCCCTGGGTCCTCAACCCCGGGGGCTGCGGGATCCGGGGCGCCCTGGAGCGGACCTTCGCCCACGCCGGTCGGACCCTTATCCCCGCCCTGGAGGTCACGGGGGACTTCGGAACCCTTCTGGAATTCGTCGCCTATGGCTTCGGCGTCACCTTCGCCCCCCGTTGGCTCGCCCTGGAGCATCACCTGGCGGACCGCCTCCAGGCCGTCCCCGTGCAGGGAGCGCCCATGCGCTCCTCCTTCTGGCTCTGCTGGCGGCCCCTGCCCGCGCCCCTGGCCGCCGTGGTGCAGCGCTTCCGCCAGGCACTGGAGGCGGACCTCGGGTCCCGGCTCACCCAGGGCACCTCGGCGCTGAACGGAAGGACGAGTTGAACCAGGGTCAGAGCGACTGAGGGAGCCAAGCATCTTAAGGCGGCGACCCACCAAAGGACCCCTTGAGGCCCCTTCAGGGTCAAGGATCAGCGGGGAGCTCGCACCCCGTCCAATCACGGAACCGATCGTGAACAGTTCCTCGAAACATGAATGGCCTGAGCGAGGAATCGGCGAGAACCCAAATTGACCAGACATCACAAAAACACGGACACCCTTCGTGATGTCCGTGTTGTTTGAATAAATTTTTTACCGATTATATTTAATATTTTCAGCCCGTGCAGGGGGCAAAACAGGTCTTTTCGTTGCAGGTTGTGCAATTCGTCTCGTAGCAACTCACACACTGGGAAACGCAGGACCATGCACATGCCGTCTTCGCGCAGGTATTGCATGTATCCGCGACCGTTGGACCACAGGCCGCATCACAGCTGAACATATTACTTTCATCAGGACAGCACCGACTCCATCCCGTAACCGGTTGCCCTCCGGCAATGCCAGCAGCCTCCTGAGGATTTAAATTCAGCAGGGTGTCTTTCTGTAATTTTAGCTTTTTCATGATAATAGATTCTCCTAGGGTCGCCACCGAGTGGCGAGGTGGGTTTGGGGGGTTGAACCAACTCCAAGCTCGAAAACCAGATTCCTTGACCTACCGATGCATCGCACAGGAATAGTGCACCAACCCATGGGACGGTTTCAACCAAAATCATTAATTTCCGTATTGCACCATGATAAGAGAATTTTTTTGACATCATATCATATTATTTATCTAGATCCTTTTGACCTGGGTACCTGACCTTGGCCATGGCAGTCTCCAGGAGCCCTCAGCACCTCCCCTGACGCTTCGTGCCGACGATCCGACGGAGGCATGATTATTTGCTAAAAAAGACCTTAGGATGGGCAGGCCCTGGGCGCCCTTCGAAGTCCAGGATCCAGCTGGTTGAGTCGCGACCGAGCCTGCCGCCCCCGCGCGTCCCCCAGAGCCTCCTGGCAGAGGGCCACGCCCAGCCAGGCTTCGGGGCTGTCGGGCTTCAGGCGGGTGGCCCGCTGAAACGCCTGGAGGGCATCGGGGTGTCGTCCTGCCCCTCGAGCGGCCCAGCCCAGCAGAACATGGGCGCTCCATAGGCCGGAATGCCGCGCCACGAGGCCCTCCGCCACCACCTGGGCCTCGGACCACCTTTCGTTCGCCAAGAGGGCCTCCACCTGGGCCTCAAGGCTGCGCCGGGCCCGGGGGCGCCGGGCCAGGGCCCGACTCGCTTCCTCCAGGGCAGGACGCCCGTCCTTGACGCCTTCCGCGGCCAGCAGCGCCATAACCTCCGTGCGCCGCACCTTGGGGGGCGTGGCATGGGGATTCTTGCGGATGGCTTCTTCCAGGTGGCGCAGGGCCATCTCAAGGGCTTCCCGGGCGGGCAGATTCCGACCCCGGAGGTACCGGGCCCGGCTGAGCCATAGGTCCCCCAGCAGGTCGGGCGGGTAGAAGTCCCTGGGCTCCCGCTGGGCCGCCGCTTCAAATAGGCGGCGCCCCTGGGCAAAGAGGGCCTCGTCCCAGCGCCCCAGGGCCCCCTCCAGGCGGAGGGTCACGGCCATCACATCCCCCAGGTCGACCTCGGCCCACCCGGCCTTCGTCACCATGGGTTCCATGACCTCCCGGGCCTCACGCAGCCAGGGCCGGGGATCCTCGCCCCTCAGGAAGCCGAAGCGGGCCTTGCGCAGGGCCAGATACCCCACCATCTGCTGGAAGTCCAAGCCCATGGTGGTATCGACGCGAAAACGCCGGGCGGTATCCAGGGCCTGGTCCAGCTCCGGCCCAGGCTGCCGTCCCTCATCCTCCAAATGGATGAACCAGCGCTCCAGGAACCTGAGGCGGTGCACCGCCAGGAGGGCGCTGCCCGGCAGGAGGGTCTCCGCCCGGCGGCACAGTTCGAATCCCTGGTCCAGGTCGGAGGGCCGCACCTCCCCCTGCTCGAAATCCCGGATCAACTGGGTGGTGAGCACCTCCAGTTCCCCCTGGAGGAAGGTCTCGTCGCTGCGCACCAGCTCGGCCCCCCGGCGGAAGGCGTCCCGGGCGGACTGCAGGCAGCGGTCGGTGCCTTCCCCCTGGAGCTGGTGGTCGAAGGCCATGGACTGCCAGGCCATGCCCTCCAGGTAGTAGGCATCCGGCAGCCAGGGGCACTCCTGCTGGGCCTTTCGGGCCAGGTCCAGGGCCTGGGTGTTCTTGCCCCCCAGGTAGAAGGCCAGGGTGGCCTCCACCAGGCTGGGACTCTCCCGCAGGGCCTCGGCCCCCCGCCGCATGAAGGTCAGGGCGGGGCCCCCGAATTCGGCATAGGCCTGGGCCCGGGCCTTCTCCAAGGCCTCGCTGGACCCGCTGCCCAGGCCCCCCGTGCGGTCCCGGAAGGTGTAGGCCAGGACCTGCCCCAGGGCCAGGGCCGCCTCGGGGGTGCGATGGCCCTCCTCCCAGGCCCGCTGGAGGAAGGTCCGGGCCGTGGGCATCTGGCGCAGCAGCAGGTGGCCCTTCCCCAGGGCGTACCAACCCGCGGGCTGGGCGGGTCCCGGCAGGGCCTGGACCTCCCCCTCCAAACGCCTCAGAAGCTCCCGCACCTGGGCGAGTTCGGGTCCCAGATCGTGGGGTGCCCGGCTCCGGGCGTACCGCAGGAGATCCTCGATCTCCTTGACCTTCAGGAGCATCCGGGGCTGGTGCAGACTCTTCTGCTGGGCCCGCCAGGCCGTCCGGCCCAGGAGCGCAGCCACCCCCAGCAAGCCCAGGGCCAGCCCCACCGAGACCCGATGGGCCCGCAGCCCCTTCCGGAGGCGATAGAGGGGACCTCCGGCATAGGCCTCCACGGGCCGGTGGGCCAGGAAGCGGCCCAGGTCCTCCGCCAGGGCCCCTGCACTGGGGTAGCGCAGCCCAGCTTCCTTGGCGGTGGCCTTGCGGACGATGGCCGCCAGGTCGGGCTCGAGGTCCGGAACCCGGGCTTCCAGGGGGATGGGGGCTGCGGCGGCCAGGGCCGGCCAGTCGTCCAGCAGGGGGTCGGGAAAGGGGCCCTGCTCGCTGAGGACAGCATCCAGGCACATGCCCAGGCCATAGACATCGCTGCGCACCGTGGCCAACTCAAAGACCAGCTGCTCGGGACTGCTGAAGGGCGGCGTACCGATGGCCCCCCGGGATTCCCCCTGGAGGGTGCGGGCCAGGCCGAAGTCCGCCACCAGGGCCCAGGGGCGCTCGGGAGTCCTCAGATCCACCAGGATGTTGCCCGGCTTCACATCCAGGTGCAGGACCCCCCGCCCATGGGCCGCCTGCACCCCCTCCGCGGCCTGCTGAATCAACCGGAGCCGCTGGACCTTGGTGAGCCGGGGGAGGGCGGCGGCCAGGGAGGATCCCTCCACCCGCTGCATGGCGATGTAGGCGAGCCCCAGGATCTCGCCGGATTCGAAGATCTTGGCCACATGGGGATGGTCCACCCGGGCCTGGTTCTGGGCCTCCCGCACCGCCCGGTCCTGGTGGGCGTAAGCCTTGGTCCACAGGAACTTGAGGGCCACCTCGCGCTCCAGCCGTGGGTCCAGGGCCACAAAGACGGCCCCACCCCCACCCAGCCCCAGGAGGCGGAGATCCTGGTAGCGCTCCCACTTGCGAAGCTGGCGGAGCAGCTCGTCCAGGTCACTGGAGGACCGCCGGGCCGTGGCCTCTGTGAGGGCCGTCCACACCACCTGTTCCACCGTGGGCCCGTCCGAGGCGGCCATCCGCCCTTCCACCTCCAGCACCAGGGACGAAGGCCCTTCGGTGCCCAGGTCCAAGGACCAAGGCAGGGGCGTGTCGGTCCCCGCCTGGGCCTGGAACGCATTCCCACAGGCCTCAGGATCCGGCTCGGACCGGCCGGGGACGGGGGGGACGTGGGGGTCAGGATCGCGCATGGGCTGGTTTGAGGATAGCCCGAGGGCGGGACCTGGGCATGGGGGGTTCCCCAGGAACGGCCTTGAGGATGCCGTGGCCCGCAAATCCACGGGTCAAGGCGCCCTGGGGGTGTTCCTCGCCACGGCCTCGGCCAACAACGGCGCCATTTCCATGGCCCTGAACGGCCACACGCACCCCGGGGGTGGGGGGTTGTGGGCATGTGGTCCCATGGTTTTCCAGGGTGGTGGACCTGGAGTCTGGACTTGGCAACGCACACCCTGGGGTCTGTCTCTCTGAGGAGTCTCCATGCACCGTTCCCGGCTTGTGCCCGCGGCGCTCGTCTGCCTCGCCATGCCAGCCTTCGCCCAGGATCCCGACGCCGAGGGATGCAAGGACCACCCGCTGCTGACCCGTTTCCCTGGGTTCCGCATTCAGCGCTGCACCAATCTGGATTTCGGCTCCCACAAGTTTGTGGCGGGGAAGAAGGAGCAGGTGGTGGAGGGCCGCTACACCGAGATCATGTACTACCTGGACGAGGGGGCCAAGGCGCCTGGTGTCGTGGCGCTGCACCGCAACATCCAGAACGCCCTGGCCAAAATCGGCGGCGTGCAGGTGGCCAATGTCGAGCAGACAGACCAGTACTACAAGGTGGCCAAGGATGGCGCCGAGGTGTGGGTGCACGTGAGCGCCAACATCAACGAGCAGTATTGGCTTTGCATCGTGGAGAAGGGCGCCATGAAGCAGGACATCGTGGCGGACGCCGCAGCCCTGGGTGCCGGGATCAAGGCCGAAGGCAAGATCGCCGTCTATGGCATCCACTTCGATACCGGCAAGTCCGAAGTCAAGCCGACCTCCGAACCCGCGATCCAGGAGATCGCCAAGCTGCTCAAAGGGCAGCCCGCGCTGAAATTGCACGTGGTGGGCCACACCGACAACGTGGCGGGCCTGGACCTGAACCTGAAGCTTTCCAAGGCTCGGGCCGAGGCGGTGGTGGCAGCACTCACCACCAAGCACGGCATCGCCGCCGCGCGCCTGATTCCCCACGGCGTGGGTCCCCTGGCCCCGGTGGTCTCCAATGACACCGAAGGGGGCCGGGCCAAGAACCGGCGCGTGGAGCTGGTGAAGCAGTAGGGAGTCAGGCCCATGCGCCGACTCGCGGCCCTGTGGCTCTGGATGCTCCTGGTTCCCATTGCGGCCCAGGAGCCGGTTTTCCGCATCAAGGTGACGATCTCCGGCCGCCAGGACAGCGCGTCGTACACCTCTCGGTTGGAGATCGGGTATGCCCCCTGTGCCATCTGGACCGGGGGTTCTGGGGGGTGGCAGGGAAGCCCTGCGGAGTTCCTTCAGAAGGCGGGAGGCCTCGCGGCCATCCGGCCGGGCATGAGCCTGCCTTTTTATGGGATAACCCGCGAAGGGCATGCCAGCGGCAGCGATGGCAGCGAAAGCAGCTCGGCCACGGTGGTCACCATCGGGCCGGGCCGCGCCCACTGGACCGAGCGAGACAAATACGGTCAGTCGGAGAAGGTCACGGATCCGGACGACCGGCCGGACCAGACTTTGCGACACGTGACGAGCCTAGTGGGCGGCGTTTCGAGGATTGTCGCCCCGGCAATGGGCGACATGAACCCCGTGGACCAGGTGAACTGGAACGCGCAACGCGCACTCGAAAGTCTCGTCTTCCTGCTGAGAAAATACGGCGTAGACGGTGGTTCGTTCTGGCGTTGGGTAAACTTTCAAAACAGCGAAGATTCGGACTCGACTCTGCCCGATGCGGTGAAGCGCAGGGGCATTCCGTTCGTCTACAACGCGGTGCAGAATGATATCGTCGACATGGGCGGCTTCCACGTACCGGTGGTGCCAAATGGTTCTTTCGAAGGCGCGGTGGACAATGGCATACCCGCCAACTGGACCGCCTCAGGCAATGGAACCGTCTCACAATACCTGTTGACGCAGGACACGGGGCAACCCGAGGTGCCTTCGCGAGGCACGCATGCGATGCGGATCATCACCGGCGCGGGATCGAACGATAATATAACCGCAACCAGCCCAAGGATCCCGGTGATCGCCGCGACCACCTACACGACAACGGCGAATATGCATTTTGCCTGGACCGGCGACCCAAACCCGGGCGGCCCGCCCGCCTCACGCCCGCAGGTATTCATCAACATTCGTAACTACTCAGGTTGATCGCTTCCCGACAGGATTCACAGGATGAACAGGATTTTCACGGGGCGGTGGGTGCCAGGGTGACGTTCGCGGCGAATCATCGGTAAGCGGCGTGCTACAGAACCTGTTCGGCTACGTGGTGTTGGCGATCGGCACGACCGGGTTGCCGGCGAATACGCGGGCGATGGCGTCCATTGCTCCCAGGGCGTTCTTGCGGGCCGTGGAGATGTAGCTGCGAATGCGGCAGAAGGCGTGAGCGCCGTCTTCGCTACGGAACGTGCCGGAGATCTTTTGCTGCACCTTCATCATGCGAATATCCCGTTCGGCCAAGTTGTTGTCGAAGGGGACGTTGAAGTCGTACATGAACGCCAGGACTTCCTGCCGGTGCTCATCGAGCCGTTCGAGCAAGTTCC
>CAZPUI010000102.1:0-11909 GCA_964589695.1 uncultured Solibacteraceae bacterium
GGTCCGGATCTAGCCGACCCGGGCGGCGCCGGGGTCCTCCCCGTTCTCCGGGTCGGCGATCCGGACCTCGACCCACGGGTAGGGACGCCCTGCCGGGCGCATCAGGTGCGCCCGCGGCCCCTCCGGGTCGTGGTCCTCCGGCTCGAGCTGGGTGATGGCCCCCGCGGTTTCGGTGGAGCCGTAGACCTGGAACAGCGGCACACCGAACGTGTCGAGCACGCCGCGCAGCGCGGTGCTGGTGATCGGCGACGCGCCGTAGGCGATCGCGCGCAGCCGCGACCAGTCCCGCTCGGCGGCGCCGGGCACCGCGACCAGCGACTGCAGCACGGCGGGCACCAGGAACGTGTTCGTGACGCCCTCCTGCTCGAGGGTGTCGAGCAGTTGCTCGGGCACGACGTCGGCCACGAACACGATCCGGGCCCCGAAGGCCAGGCGGCAGAAGAAGTGGGCCACATGCTCCGTGGCCAGGCCCCCCAGCATGGGGGAAGGCAGGGGCAGGTCCAGCACGGCGTAGGGCCTTCCCCCCAGGTCCAGGGCGCAGGTGGCCAGGGCCTCATCCATGGGTAGCAGGCGCTGGCCATAGCGAGTCAGGCCCTTCCGGTCCCCCAGGGCCTGGTCCAGGGCCCGCCCCAGGGTGATGGCCACATCCTCCGCCAGGTGGTGTCCGTCCCCCAGGGGCATGAGGTCCTCGGCCTCCAGGTCCAGGCCCAGGTCACCGTAGAAGTTCAGCTGGTCCAGGAAGTGGGTGAGCATGGGCACGCTGGTGCTGATGCGGGCCTCCGCCGCCCCGAGGCGCAGGCGGATGATGGTTTCCTTGGTGGTACGAACGACGGTGGTCTCTTTCATGACGGCTCCGCTCCTGATCCCACCCACCAGGGGCGGAACATGTCCCACAGGGCCTGGCCCTGGGAAGGGTCTGCAACGCTGATGCGCACCATGCCGGGGAGCGTTTTCCCCATGTCCTTGATGAGGATCCGGCACGCCCGCAGGAAGGCCACGGCAGCGCCACTTCGGGCGCCCAGATCGGCCAGGAAGAAGTGGGTGTCCGAAGGCACCGTGGCGATGCCCAGGGCCTCCATGCGCGCCTGGAGGTCCCGGCGGGCCTGGACCGCCTGGCCCAGCCGTGCCGTGGGATCATCCTCCCCCAGGAGCCGGGCCCCCAGCGATGCGGCAAGGGCGTTCACGTTGAAGGGCGAGCGCAGCACGTCCATCCGCTGGATCAGACGGGGGTCCCCCAGGACGAAGCCGCAGCGGAGGCCCGGAAGCCCCTGGGCCTTGCTGAGGGTGCGCAGGAGCACCAGGTTCGGGAACTCCGCCAGCCAGGGGGCGGCATCCTCGCCACTGAAGGGGGCATAGGTCTCATCCAGGATCACCGGTTTCCCTTCTGCCCCCTCCACGAGCCTTCGCAGGATGTCCTTGGGCACCGTGCGTCCCGTGGGGTTGTTGGGGCTGCAGAGGGCCAGGAGGCCCGCCTGGGGGAGGGCCCGAAGCAGCGCCCCCGCATCCACCTGGTAGGCCTCGTCCAGGGGCACCCCCAGGATGGGCGTGGCCCCCATCTCGGCGTAGATCCGATACATGGGGAAGGTGGGCACGGGCAGCACCACGCCGCAGCCCGGGCCCGTCAGGCCCCGCAGCAGCAGGGCGATGCCTTCGTCCGCACCATTCACCGGCAGGACCCTGTCCGGGGTGAGGTTGAAGGCCCTGGCGGCGGCCTGCTTCAGGGGGCCGTATTCGGGGTAGAGGGTGGCGGCCAGGGCACTCTGGGCCAGGCAGCGGGCCAGGAGCTCCATGGGGGGCGGAGGCCCCTCGTTGAAGTCCATGCGGATGAACTCGCCGCGGCCCTCCTCGGTGGGGTAGGTGGCCAGGCCGCGGAAGCCGGACATCAGTTCGGGGGCGGACAGGGTCGGCGTACTCACAGCACCACCTTGCTGAAGGGGTATTCCAGGAGGTCGGTGGCGCCGGCGGCCTTGAGAAGGGGAATGAGCCGGGCCACATCCTTCTTCGGCACGGCGGACTTCACGGCAAAGCCCACATCGCTGGAGAGGGGCATGACCGTGGGCATGCGCATGCAGGGCAGGGTTCGGAGCACGGCGTCCAGGGCGGAGCTGGTGACGTTCATCTCCAGCATCACCCGGGTGCGGGCATCCAGTACCGAGCGGAGCAGCAGCATGAACTCGTCCACCATGGCCGCCTTGGGGCCCTGCATGAGGCCGGGACTGCCGATGAGCCGGGTGGAGGACCGCATGAGGGTGGCCACTTCCTGGAGGCCGTTCTCCACCAGGGTCCGGCCCGTGGCCGTGTTGTCCACGATCATGTCCGCATCCTCGGGGGGGAAGACCTCCGTGGCGCCGTGGCTCTGGACGAAGAGGTAGTCGTAGCCCTCCCGATCCAGCCAGTCCCGGGTGATCTTCTGGTATTCGCTGGCCACCACGATGCGTCGGCCCCGGAGTGTGTCCTGGGCCACGTACTCCCGGGGGGCGGCGGCCACGATGCGCACGGCATCCAGCCCCGTGTCCAGGAGCTCGTCCACCTGGGCGCCCAGCTCCACGATCCAGTCGTACCCAGCGAAGGCCAGGTCGTGGCGACCCAGTTCCACCATGCGGACGATGTCCTGGGGCTTGAGGATCTTGAGCTCGAAGCGGGCATCGGTGCACACGGGTCGGTAGTTGCGGCCATTGGCCATGACCTTGAAACCCGCGTCGTCCATGAGTTTCAGCACGTTGTCGGCCATGCGGCCTTTGGGGAGGGCGAGGTTGAGGGTGTCCATAAGGGTTCCTTCAGGGAAATGTGGGAAATCCAAAGCAAAGCCCCGGGTCCGCGAGGAGCTCCGGGGCAGGAAGGGTGGCGATGGGCACGCCGGCCTAACCCGGAGGGGGCGGATGGGCGTGAGGATGGTGGTTCAGGATCATGGTGGGATGCTCATGGAAGGTGTGGGATACAACGAAGAACCCCCCGGTGCGTGTGGCCGGGGGGTTCGTTTCGGGATCTTGTCGTGTCGACTAGGCGCCCGCCCCTGCCACCGTACGGTCGGCATGATGGGGATGATGGGCGAAGGTCGTGCGCACAGGGGCCTCGATGGTTTCCATGGAAGCATCCTGGAGGTGGAAGTGTCAACCCGAGGACTTGGAATCCGTGGGCACCCTTGGCACGTCCTTGGCATCTGCTCATGTGCAACGAACGTGAAGTACCCTTCCCTTGGAGGTGTTCCATGCTGCGCAACCTCATCCTGATGGGCGCCCTGACGGGCATGTGCATTCCCACCGACGGCGACCTGCGGGCCCAGACCCCCGCCCCCACCCCGTCCCAGGAGGGTGAAGAAACCTATGTGGGCGAATCCGCCGAGCGCTACGTGCAAGTCAAACACATGGAAGGCCAGGGCATCGTCCGCAAGGGCGAGCTGGAAGAAGTCCTGGAGCGAGGGGTGCCGCTCACCGAAGGCGATGTGGTGGAAAGCCGCGGACGTGGCGTCCTGCAACTGGCGGATGGCACCCGCATCGCCTTTGGTGATGGGGCGCGCTTCACCCTGGCGGCCCTCTTCATGGAACGAAACGATGAGCGACACGTGCTGCTGCGGCTGGACCGGGGCACCCTTCGGGTCCAGGTGGGGAGTCAGTCGGAAACCAATTACCGCATCGACACCCCCAGCGGTCGGGCCACCTTCCGGGACCGGGGCAGTGTCTCCCTGGAGGTGGAAGGTGATCGCAGCGTGCGCATGAAGGTCTACAGCGGCCGGGTCCGTTTCACCACGGAACGGGACCGCGCCACCCTTTCGGCGGGCGAGCGGCTCACCATCTACAGCGATCAGGACAACCTGGACCGTGTGCTCACCTTCAACACCTACGATAAGGATGGATTTGAAAGCTGGGCCGCACCGCTGCTGACGGTTCGCCGCGGGGAAAGCTACGGGCAACTTCCCCGGGAGATTCGGTACTATGCCGACGATCTGGATGAGCATGGGGAGTGGGTCCAGGTCGATGAGATCGGCACCCGCTGCTGGCGGCCCCTCCGGGTGAGCGTGGACTGGCGACCCTACTGGCGTGGGCGCTGGGGTGCCTACAACTGCGGCATGACCTGGATCAGCGACGATCCCTGGGGGTACGCCACCTACCATTTCGGGCGCTGGGATTGGAGCGGCCGCTGGGGTTGGTACTGGATTCCTGGCCGCCACTACAGCCCCGCCTGGGTGGCCTGGCGCATGGTGGACAGTTTCTTCGGCTGGGCGCCCCTGGGCTACTGGAACCACCCCGTGCGCTGGGGTTACGGCGCCTGGAGCCACCACCACTGCTGGAACGTGGTGGACATCGGCCATCTCCATCGCCGCAGCCTCCATGGGGTCATCTACAGTGAATCCAGGGTCATCGACCACTTCAGCCGCGGGGCCCGGGTGGACTTGGCCAACACCGTCCATCGAGGCGTGGGTCGGGAATGGATCCAGACACCCTTGCTGGTGAAGCCTTCGGAGTGGCGAGATCCGAATAACATCGTGCGCACCGCCATGAACCGGGACCTCCAGCGCACCCGTCTTGCGGAGCGGGAACGGGAGGTCCCCGGTCGGCGCATCCTCGAACGGACCCCTGTCACCCCTGCGGACCGCGTGACCACCCTGGATGGGGTGCGACGGGTGCCCTTCGACCGGGCGGCCCCTACACCTGGACCGCGGGTGCCCATTTCCCGGGATCGGGGCGCGGACACGGTGGACGGCGGGGGGGTGCGGCGCACCGATAGCATCCTGCCCCCCGATGGCGGGCGGCGGGACGAGGGGAGGGGCGCTGATCGCGTTCGCCCCAGGCCCGATGAGGGGCGCCGGGACGAGGTTCGTCCCACGGACCCCCGGCGCGAGGATCGAACCCAGGAACCTCGTCGCGAGGATCGGCGGATTGACTTGCCCAGGGACGAGGCACGGCCCCGCCCGGAACCCCGCAGGGACGATATGCGGCCCATTCCCCGCATCGAACCTCGACGGGATGACTTCCGCCGGGAAGAGCCCCGGCGCGAGGAGTCCCGGCCCATCCCGCCCAGGGTGGAATCGCGGCGGGAGGAACCCCGGAGGGAGGAGTCACGTCCGGCACCGCGGGTGGAGTCCCGGCGGGAAGAGTCCCGTCCTGCCCCTCCCCCGCCCCGCGCCGAGTCTCGCCCCGCCCCTCCCCCGCCACCTCCGCCTCCACCCAGGACCGAGACCCGGCGGGAGGAGTCCCGCCCCGTGCGCAGGCTCGAGCCCTGAGTCAGGGACTGACACTTTGAAGGCCCCCGTCCGGGGGCCTTTTCGATGTGTAGGTACCGACGTTCCTCGGGCACCGATTCTGATCCAGGGCTTGAATCTTCCGGTAACTTACCTTGTGGTCTTCGGCCCCTGGCCGACTGCACCGCCCCCCACCACGCCCCATGGCCAGCAGGTTCATGGGGACCGAGGCTGTGGGAACTGGCTCCAGCACCGAACCCTTGACCCCGGTTTCCGTGCCTCGGCCCCTGGGGCCCGAGGTAGTCCACGGAGGCCCTTCCCCCCAACCGCCATGCACCCCTGAGGGAGGCCCCACCATGCTTTACTCCACGGAAGTTGAACACATGTGCCGTGTGGCCAAGGGGCCGAACCACGGCCCGGCGCCCATCCCCCAGGAGGGACGCTGGACCCAGGCTCGGGAGATCAAAGATATCTCCGGCCTCACCCACGGTGTGGGCTGGTGTGCCCCCCAGCAGGGGGCCTGCAAGCTGACCCTGAACGTCAAGGATGGGGTGATCCAGGAGGCCCTGGTGGAAACCATCGGCTGTTCGGGCATGACCCACAGCGCCGCCATGGCCGCGGAGATCCTCACGGGCAAGACGATCCTGGAGGCCCTCAACACGGACCTCGTCTGTGACGCCATCAACACGGCCATGCGGGAGCTCTTCCTTCAGATCGCCTACGGCCGCACCCAGACCGCCTTCTCCGAGGACGGCCTGCCCATCGGCGCGGGGCTGGAGGACCTGGGGAAAGGCCTGCGCAGCCAGATCGGCACCATGTATGGCACGGTGGCCAAGGGCGTGCGCTACCTGGAGATGGCCGAGGGCTACGTCACCCGCATGGCCCTGGATGAAGGGGATGAGGTGATCGGGTACGAATTCGTGCATTTGGGGAAGATGATGGAGTCCATCGAAAAGGGCGTGGACGCGGGAGAAGCGCTGAAGAAGGCCACCTCCACCTACGGGCGCTTCGACGAGGCCGCCAAGACCATCAACCCCCGGCACCAGTAGGCGAGGAGGACACCATGGCACTGTTCGAAAGTTACGAGCGTCGGATTGCCCAGATCGAGAAAGTCCTGGCGGCGGAGGGCATCCCTTCCCTGGAAGCCGCCCGGGAGCTGTGCAGCGCAAAGGGCGTCGATGTCTACGGGATCGTCAAGGGCATCCAGGCCATCTGCTTCGAGAATGCCTGCTGGGCCTACATCCTGGGCGCGGCCATGGCCCTTCAGCGGGGCCAGACCAAGGCCGTGGACATCGCCTGCACCCTGGGGGAAGGACTCCAGGCCTTCTGCATTCCCGGTTCCGTGGCGGATGACCGCAAGGTGGGCATCGGGCACGGCAACCTTGCTTCCATGCTGTTGAAGGAAGAAACCCAATGCTTCGCCTTCCTGGCGGGTCACGAATCCTTTGCCGCGGCGGAAGGGGCCATCGGGTTGGCCCGGTCCGCCAACAAGGCCCGAACCTCGCCCCTGCGGGTGATCCTCAACGGCCTGGGCAAGGATGCTGCCCAGATCATCAGCCGCATCAACGGGTTCACCTATGTCCAGACGAAGTTCGACCACGCCAGTGGCAAGCTGGCCATCGTGCAGGAAATTCCGTATTCCAAGGGGGAAAAGGCCAAGGTGCGCTGCTATGGGGCCGATGATGTGCGCGAGGGCGTGGCCATCAACCATCACGAGGGTGTGGATGTGAGCATCACGGGGAACAGCACCAACCCCACGCGCTTCCAGCACCCCGTGGCCGGGACCTACAAGAAGGAGTGCCAGGAGCAGGGCAAGCCCTACTTCTCCGTGGCCAGTGGCGGCGGTACGGGCCGTACCCTCCACCCCGATAACATGGCGGCGGGACCGGCCTCGTACGGCATGACCGATACCATGGGGCGGATGCACTCCGACGCCCAGTTCGCTGGCTCCAGCTCCGTGCCCGCCCACGTCGAAATGATGGGATTCCTGGGCATGGGCAACAATCCCATGGTGGGCGCCAGTGTGGCCGTGGCCGTGGCCCTGGAACAGGCCCTGGCCAAGTAGACGCAGTACCAGCCTTCCGCGGGTTCCGTGAAGAGAACGCTCCGACACGGAACCCGCCGCGAAGCTTCAGGCGCGCAGGGCATACATCACCGCGAAAGGACGCGGAGATGCCACGCACGCGTGGCATGCGGGCACCAAGAGGCTCTGGGGTAGCTGCGCACGATCCGCCTCGCGGACTCGGTGGGGCTGGTCGGGCAAGGACTGCAATGGGGTGGGGATGGGCTGGGTGGCCATCGGCATGGTCCCTTTCGCGGACCCAGCGATACCATTCACGAAATTCAGTTGGCCACTCATGGAATCGCCGTTGGGTTTTCAAAGACAGGGCCGTACGTTGGGAAAACCGTTTTATATCCCATCCAACGCCCAGAAGGAATCGCATCCATGTCCAAGTTGAAAACCTTCGAAGAACGCATCCTCGCGTGGGATGAACGCCCCCGTGGGGCCACCATGACTCGGTTTGGCCTATGCCTGCTGTGTCTATGGCCATGGTATTGGACGGCCACGAGCATCGATGTTCTGGCCCCTTGGCCCCGACTTCACGCCGTCATGGGGATCCTGTCTGGGGCTGAAATCGGACTGGTCGCAGGAATTGTCTGGTGGTTGCTGGCCTGGGCTCGTCGTTTCCTGTTCCGCAAGTGGTCAGGGGGATGGCTGACCTTGGTCATGGTGGCGTGTGCACCTTGGATCGTGTTCTCCATTGTGGGAACCCTGGGGCACGCCTTCAGGGATTGGCTCGCCGGGACACTCGCCCATGCCCAAGGGTCCACCGCTTCCTTCTGGAGGGTGATACCCAACGATATTGGTTGGCACTTGCTAACAGCCTGGAGCGTGGGCGTAAGCCTTTGGGAAGCCGCCCTTGGCATGCTGGGACATCTGCGCCGATCCCAGGCCCTCCAAACCTCGGCCCTCCGTGCGAATCTTGCGCCCCATTTCCTTTTAACGCCTTGAACACCATCCATGCCCAGATTGCCTTCGAGCCCAAGCAAGCCCAGGCAACGCTTGAAAGACTCTCGGTGTTGTTGCGAAGAACTTTGTCTGCCACCCAGCAGGAGGAGGTGCCGCTTCAGGAGGAATTGGATTTCGTGGAGACCTACCTCGGCATCGAGCGGTTGCGGTTAGGCGAGCGTTTCAAGGTCGACCTGAGGGTGCCTCCCGAACTGCTCGAAGCCCGTATTCCGCCCTTTGCCCTCCATATCCTGGTGGAGAACGCCCTCAAGCATGGACTTGGCTCCTCGAACATGGAGGGCAGTGTGGGCATCGCAGCGGCCATGGAAGGGTCCACGTTGATCATCCGCGTGACCGATCCCGGCAACGGGGTCTCCACCCACCAAGGAACAGGGTTTGGTCTTGAGAACCTTCGACAACGCCTTCGTCACCCCTCGGACCTCCGCATGACGCGCACTTCTGCGGGCTTCGAAGTCTCTTTTCGGTGGGAACAGCCATCCTGATTCCATACTAGGCATGCCTCCACCTGAGATGCCCATGACCCTCCAACCTACCAGCACGCTTCCCGGCACATTGGCCAGCCCCATGGGACGGAGCCCGCGATGATCAGGGTCTTTGTGGTCGAAGACGAACCCCTTGCCCGTAGGCACTTGGTGGCCATGCTGTCCGAGCTGCCCGGCATCCAGGTCCTGGGGGAAGCCAGCGATGGACTGGAAGGGTTGGCGGCCCTCCAAACCCATCAACCTGATGTCGTATTCCTGGACATCGAAATGCCGGGCCTGACGGGGATGGAACTCCTGCGCTGCCTGCCCATCCCCAGGCCGAAGGTTATTTTCGTCACGGCCTATGCCGAACATGCCGTCCAGGCCTTCGGGGAAGGCGCGACCCACTACCTCCTGAAACCCATTTCCCGCGTGGACTTGGCCCAGGCCCTCTCGCGGGTTCGCCCCCAGG
Organism: uncultured Solibacteraceae bacterium; assembly: GCA_964589695.1. GTDB lineage: Bacteria > Acidobacteriota > Holophagae > Holophagales > Holophagaceae > CAZPUI01. The sequence goes on from CAZPUI010000102.1 coordinate 9,144, forward strand.
AAGACCCCCTTCAAAAGGCCTGGTTGAGGATCCCCGCACGGCGCCGGGATAGACGCTGCTGCTCAGGCCCGAGGAGGTCGAAGTGATTGTGGCGGACCTGGGGGATTGTGATGCCTGGACCAGGAATGGTAAATTCCCTGTAGATGGGTCTTTGAATTCCTGGAGCGAAAGATTAAAAGATGCGGGGTTCGTGCGGGTTCATCGAAATGCCTTGGTGAACATCGAACATGTCCAGGCCATTACCGAAAAAGACGAACTGGTACTGCCTTCCACGCAGATTGCCGTAAGTCGCCGAAGGGTGGAGGAAGTACGAAAAAGGCTTGGGCTCTGAAGGGACTATTGATCCTTTTCGGTTCAACCTTGGACCGCCCTTGCTGGGCATCGGACAGGGTTCGTTGGCGCATTGGGTGACAAGCTTCCTGTGACACTGGGCAGCCCGCCGAACCGGGCCAGAGTGGTCTTCCCTTGGAAGTAGGACGACGACACGTCCTCGAACACCAGGCAGCCGTTGATCATCCCCGTGCTGCAGGTGCTTCTGGGATACTTGGAGCTGAAATCACCGCGATTAGACTCAGAGACGCCACGCGCCTGTGTCCCGTCAAGTGGTGTAGGAGAAACGACCTGGCTGGATCCGTAAGGATGGCAAAGCACCGCTGCTGATCGTCAGGCTGTAGACGGTATGGAAAGGCCGAAGAGCTTTCCAAGGAGCTGTGGTCAACGCAGGTAGTCCAAGGCTTCCCCGCTGTTCACCGGCGAGACTGGAACTCCCATCAGCTTTGAAGGTGCCCGTGAGTCCCTAGGCTCGCAGCGGTGGAGGCTTGTATCAAATAACGGGTCACGCGCCACAGCTATACCACCCTCCAGTTGGAAGCCGACACAAACATAGGGATGGACCAAGCCCAACTTGGTCACGTCGGAATCGGTTCCATCCAGATCTACCTCCACGCCACCTCCCGCCTCCTCCACCAGCCTTAGAGTCCCCTGGACACCATGCTTCCCCCCTGAGGCCCAGGCATGACCCGCCCGCCCTTCGACAGCACTGGCATCATTCGCTTTCACAGGGTGGGGATTGAGGGCGGGCTATACCTGGAGTGCGGTGCGGGTCAGTTCGGGATCCTCGAGACCAGCATTCCTTGCCGGGTGGAAAAGGTACGAGGCGTGCGTATCCCCGGCGGAGTCTGCCATGGGATCCATCCTGAACAACCTTACCGCCCAGGGGGCCCTTCGAAGGCTGTACGCATCCCAGGTCGGGATGCAGACAACCCTGGACCGTCTCACGTCTGGAAAGCGCATCAACCGGGCCAGTGACGATGCCGCGGGCTTGGGCATCGCCAGCCACATCGGCGCTGATATCAGGGTCGGTTCCCAAGCCCGGCGCAATGCCCATGTCGGCATCAGCTACCTGCAAGTGGCGGACGGAGCCTTGGAAGAAGCCACGGCCCTCCTGCTCCGGGGCCAGGAGCTGGCGGAACAATCTCGTACCGGCACGGTGAACGACGTGAACCGGGAGAACCTGGACATGGAGTTCCAGAACATCCTCACCACCCTCATCGACCTTGGCCAATCGACGCAGTTCAATGGCGCGAGTGTTTTCACCACGAACTCCGTAAGCATCTCGGTGGGCGGCTTCACCCCCGTGAGTGTCACCGTCGGCACCATCAGCGACACCCACAGCGCCTTTGGCCTCCACGCCTCTGGACATGGTTCGGGATCCAATCACACCCTGAGAACCTCCGATGAGGCGACCGTTGCCGCCACAGCCATGGGTGAGGCCCTGCAGTCCCTGAGTCACCTCCGGGCCATCCTCGGGGCCGCCATGGAGGAACTGGGATCCATCAGCAATTCCCTCGGCATCCAGGTGGAAAGCCTCACCAGTGCCCATGCCCAAATTCGCGATGCCAACGTGGCCGATGAAGTGGTGAACCTCACCAAATTCCAAATCCTGAACCAGGCGGGCACCAATGCCCTGGACCAGTCCAACCAGAGCCACCAACAGATGCTGACCTTGCTGCGCTGACGGGTGCGAAGGATCCGCAGTCGGTGTGTCAGCGCGATAACTCAAGCCACCCACTATCTCAAGGTCGTTGACTCGCTCCGGAGCAGGCTGCACCGGCAGCCTGTGATAGGTGGGGCCCCATCTCCGCGAGCACTGCGAGCGGGAGCAGGCTGCTCCAGCAGCTTGCGATCGATGGGGGATTTGAACCCCGGCTTCGATCGGGGGTTCAAATCCTATTGATAAGTGGAGCCAAAAAAAGCCGCCCTTGGGGGGCGGCTTCTTTTTGGCTCCGGAGGAGGGGCCCCATCTCCGCGAGCATCGCGAGCGGGAGCAGGCTGCACCGGCAGCCTGCGATAGATGGGGGATTTGAACCCCGGCTTCGCCCCGCGGCCTGGCTCCGCACGGGCGTCCGCCTTCGGCGGACCGCGGCGCGCGCGGACGCGCGCCACTCGCCCTACCTGCGGGCCAGACCGATCGGGGGTTCAAATCCTATTGATGAGTGGAGCCAAAAAAAGCCGCCCTTGGGGGGCGGCTTCTTTTTGGCTCCGGAGGAGGGGCCCCATCTCCGCGAGCATCGCGAGCGGGAGCAGGCTGCACCGGCAGCCTGCGATAGATGGGGGATTTGAACCCCGGCTTCGCCCCGCGGCCTGGCTCCGCACGGGCGTCCGCCTTCGGCGGACCGCGGCGCGCGCGGACGCGCGCCACTCGCCCTACCTGCGGGCCAGACCGATCGGGGGTTCAAATCCTATTGATGAGTGGAGCCAAAAAAA
>CAZPUI010000103.1:0-11898 GCA_964589695.1 uncultured Solibacteraceae bacterium
GCACCGCTCCGAAATGTCAACCATGCAGGATTCCACCCTCGCCTACTACCAGGAGCGCATCCTCAAGGTGCTGGTGCACCTGCAGACCCACCTGGACACCGCCCTGGACCGGAATGACCTTGCGCGGATCGCGGCCTTCTCGCCCTTCCACTTCAGCCGGATCTTCAAGGTCCTGGTGGGGGAAGGGGTGGCGGAACACCTCCGTCGCCTGCGCCTGGAGCGGGCCGCGGGCCGGCTCCGTTTCTCCCGGGAGCGGGTGCTGGACATCGCCCTGGATGCCGGCTTCGACTCCCACGAGGCCTTCACCCGGGCCTTCGCCAGCCATTTCGGACAGTCCCCCTCGGCCTACCGGGCCTCCAAGGGCGGACGCATGTTCCCGGAGGTGGCCAGCGGCGTGCACTTCCAGACCGCGCCCCTCAGGGGCTTCCGGCCCCAGCGGCCCCTGCCCGATTCCCGGATCCAGCTGGAGGACCAGCCCGTGCGCCACCTGGCCTTCGTGCGGGGCACGGGCCCCTACCTGGAGGCGGGGGCCAGGGCCTGGGCCACCCTCCTGGGCTGGGCCCAGGGCAAGGGGCTCCTGGGCCCCGCTTCCGAGTATCTGGGCATCTCCCATGACGACCCGGAGGTCACGCCACCGGCACGGATCCGCTACGACGCCGCCCTGACTGTACCGAAGGGCGTGGCCCCCGAAGGCCCCGTGGGCATCCGCACCCTGCCCGGCGGGCCCTGTGCCCGGTACCGCCATGAGGGCGCCCTGCAGGACATGGGGGACGGATGGTGGCTCCTCAGCGCCTGGCTCCCCGCCAGTGGTTTCCGCATCGGAGAAGGCATCTCCTTCGAGGTCTACCGCACCCCCATCAGCCTCCCTCCGCCGCCCCGCGTGGTGGTGGACCTGTACCTGGGTCTGCAGGACTGAAATCCAGGTAGATCGTTCCTGGAGATATGGAGGTTGAATTCGCACGGCCAACCTCCCGCTTCTTCTTTTCGCGCGCTGAATCGTAGTTCAGCAGCTTGGCAACATGTATCTTTTCAAGAATTGAAACACGGAGACCACAGAGGACACGGAGAAAGCACGGAGACCTCTTGGATGGTGTCAGGAGGTACACGGCTCGGCAGATCAGTGCGAACAGGTTGCCAAGACGTAGGCGTTCAGCCCCTTGAGCCAGGGGGCGAACGCTACGAACTGAAGGCGAAACGTCTGGGTTCAGAATATTCTCGAGTTGGATGAAGGACTCGAAGGTCCAATGGGGCCTGGGGTTCCCAATAGTCCGGTGCGTAGGCGGTTCAGGCCACAACGGATCAACGCAGAGGGCACAGAGGTAGCGGAGTGCGCAGAGGAATAGCATCCTCCGTTCATCCCGGCACAGACCGGCCCGCCCTTGGCGGGCGGCCGCGCCGAGGCGCGACCGGTCCAGGCGCGCGCCCGAAGCGCCTCTCATGGACGCTGCCCGCGCGCGCATGGACCCTGACCCTTGGTCTGTGCACCTTCACTGGGCGACCTCTGCGCTTCTCCGTGCTTGTCTCTGCGCACCTCTGCGTTGGTAGTTTCCTTCCCACCTGGGTACGACCGCATTCACGGAAAGGAGGTCGTAAGCTGCGCTGAGGATGTTTTCGCCGATTTCAAGTTTCCGCACCCATGAACGGGGCGCAGGTGCGCACGAACGATCAAGACACCACCCCCTTCCCCACGAATCCTGGAACAAGGGAGGATGCGCATGTCGGGATTCCACGCACTGCTTTGTGGGGCCAGCTTGGCCCTCGGACGGGGGGAGGGCACGATACCGCCCACCCGCGTGCTGGTGGTCTACGGTTCCCATACCGGAACGGCGGAGGAGGTGGCGACCTTCGTGGGGAAGGGACTGCGGGAGGCCGGCGCCCAGGTGGACGTGGTGTCCGCGGACACGGCCCCCTCCCCCGAAGGCTACGGCGCGGTGGTGCTGGGCAGCGGCATCCGGGCTGGACAGCTGGTGTCCAGCCTGATGGGCTGGGTGTCCCGCCACCAGGCCGTGCTCCAGAATCGGCCCGTGGCCTGCTTCCTTGTCTGCATGACCCTCCGGGAGGACACCCCCGCCCACCGCGCGGAGGTGCGGGCCTACCTGGAGCCCCTGCGGAAGCGGATCCCCCTGGTGGACGAGGGCCTCTTCGCCGGGCGCATGGACTACCAGCGGCTGGGGTTCGGGGCGCGGTTCCTGGTGAAGCGGATCATAAAGACCCCCGAGGGGGACTTCCGGGACTGGAAGGCCATCGGGACCTGGACCCAGACCCTGGCCGCCCGGCTCGGGGTGGGTGTGCCTCCATGAGCGCGGTCGTCCTGTTCCGGAGCCGGTACGGCGCCACCGAGCGGTGCGCCCGGTGGCTGGCGGAGGCCCTCGGGGCCACCTGCATCGACCTCGCGCACTGCCCCGAGCCGGACCTCGCCCCCTACCAGACCATCTGCTACGGATCCCCCTTGCGCATGGGCCACGTCCTGGCGGCCCCCGACCTCCGGCGCCACTGGCCCAGGCTCGAAGGCAAGCGGGTCCTCCTCTTCACCTGTTCCGCCTCACCCCCGGGCCACCCCAGTGTGGTCAGCGCATTTCGGCGTTCCCTTCCTGCCCATATCCGGGAATCCCTGGTGTTCGTCCCCCTTCGGGGCCGCTTCCACCGCGCCTCCCTGCGCCCCTGGGACCGCTTCCTCTGTGGTCTCGCCCGCATGATCGGCCTCTGGCAGTACCTCGTCCAGGGGGATCCCTCCCTGTACCGCGGCATCGGCATGGACCATCCCCCCTGTCGCGCCGAAGCCCTGGAAGCCTTGCGGGCGGCGGCCCGAAGCTGAGACTCAACTCGTTCGTGTCAGGGCCGATGGGGTGTGGGAAGCCACCTTCCTGGGAGGGCTGGCGGGAGGAGGTTCCGATGCGGCACAGGTGGCGGCTGGGTTCCTGGCTTGGTGTGGTGCTCTTGGCCCTGGGGTGTGCGGGACACCACACCACCACCCGAGAGGTCCCAGATCCGGAGCGCGGTGTGCTGCTGGTGGCCGAGCAGGTGGGTGAGCCCGTCACCACCGCGAAAGCCGAACAGGCCTTCGCCAACTATTCCAAAATCGCCGATGACCTGCTGACCGCCGCGAACGACCAGACGCTGGTGAAGTTCCTGGTGGAAGTCGTCTGGACCGCCGCCAAACAGGCCAGCCATGGCCACAACTACTGGGTCACCGCGGAAAAAATCATGTACACCACCCGGGATGCCAAGGGCAACCTGCTCCAGGTGAGCGGACTGGTCTTCATTCCCTGGCAAAGCCTGTCCAAGGTGAACGCCCCCATCCTGATGCTCCAGCACGGCACCCAGATCTACCGGGACTATGCCCCATCCCGTTTCCTCTACGACATGTGGAAGTATCTGGAGGATCCGAAGAAGGCCATGACCTGGGGCGAATCCATCGTGGGCTACATGGTGGCCCATGCCGGCTACATCGTGGTCATGCCGGACTATCCCGGGATGGGAATCAACCGCAGCTACCACCCCTACATGGATCCCAGCATCGCCCACTGCGTGACCGATCTGTTCAAGGCCATCCAGACCCGGCTCAACTCGGACACCTGGAAGCCCTGGACCACCTGGAACCAGCAACTCCTGCTCACGGGCTACTCCGAAGGGGGCTACGCCACCATGCAGGCCGCCCGGGAGTTCCAGGAGCAGAGGATCCCAGTGACCGCGGTGGCCACCCTGGACGGCCCCTTCGATCTCTCCACCACCATGCGCCAGGTCATGATCGCCCAGCAGCCCAGCTCGGCCCCGTATTTCCTGCCCTACACCCTGGTGTCCTTCCAGAACCTCAAAGGGGACACCACCTACGGGTATGCCAAGACCATGGTCGCGCCCTACGCCACCACCCTGCCGCCCATGATGAACGGGAGCTTCACCTCGGACCAGGTGAAGGCGGCCATGCCCCGGAGGGCTGACGGACAGTACCCCCGGGACATCCTGACCCCATCCTTCATCGAGGCCCTCTCCAAACCCTTCACAGGAAATCCGACCCAGGACGGACCCGTCCTCACCGACTTGGCGGCCAATGATGCGTATCGCGGCTGGAAGCCCACCATGCCCCTGCGCCTCTTCCACTGCCAGACCGATGATCTCGTCCCAGTGGGAAACTCCCGGGCCGCCCTGGCCGCCTGGATCAGCCTCACGAATGTCACGGGCATCCAAGATGTCTCACCCCTGGCCCTGGAAGGACAGGCCGTTCACGTGGCCGCGGCCCTACCAGCCTACCTGGAGGGTTTCCTCTGGCTGGACACCTTCAGGAAGCAGTAGCTCCACGCCCTGGGTGGCAACAAGGCACGTTGATTCTCGAAGGCCTGACACCGGTAACCCCAGTCCCTGGTCCCGATTCGGGACATTCCTCGCCCAAGGCATAGACCCGGACCTGCAGGGGCTTCAGACGCTCCGTGTCCCAATAATCAATCAATTTACCCCCCCGAACCCATCCGGTGCCTCCTGGGGACCTTACAGAATTGCGCTCCATTTTTTATGTTTAGAAATATACTTAAATATATATTTGAAAAATATTCTATGTTTTTTCTTGTTTGCCTCTTGCATTTTCAATCCTATTCAGAGATTCTCTACCCCGGGATCCCACTCAACCCCTCATTCGGACTGGAGAGTCTCATGAAAAAACTGCACCTCGCCAAAGAAACCCTCGTATCCCTGGATGCCCAGCAGGGCATGGACGCCGTCGGGGGCGATATCGTCACCCGACTCTGCCCGGTGACCAACCTCTGCCCCATCACGCAGCTGTGCCCCGTCACCAAGCTGTGCCCCGTGACCAAGCTCTGCCCCGTCACCAAGCTGTGCCCCATCACCCGGGCCTGCCCTTCGGCCATCGATGCCTGCCCCAGCGCCCTGGGCTGCACCACCACGATCACCATTGATCCCACCCTGGACACGATCCAGTACTAGAACCCTTCACCGAAGGCTGAGGCCACACAGAGCCTCACAAAACCCCATGGCCGCATCCACCCCTGGAGGCGGCCATGGGTCTTGATGCGGGGCAACATGGGTGTCCCTTCAGGTCCCCCCTCCAACCCGGCGGGTGTCCTTGCTTCCCCAGTGGCTCGCAGGTCGGGGCGACGGAGACGCGAAGGTCGTGGGGGAAGCTGGGAAGGGCGATTCACCCATACCCCTTCCTCCGTGTCCGTGAGCTCGTGTTGAAAATTCCCTGGGTTGCAGCCGGACACCGCGCGCGGGGACAGGGTGTACCGCCCGCTCAGGGGCTACCGACGCTCCACCCGACCTCACCTTCCATCAGCGCCCCGAGGCCCCCAGCCCCCGCACCCCCTTCTCCACCGCCAGGGCGGCCATGGCCATGCGCCGGTAGTCCAAACGATCCGGGGTGTCGTCCAGGGTGTGGTAGGCATGGTTTCGGAAGTCCGCGGTGTCCGTGATCATCACCGCAGGGTAGCCCTCCCTCCAGAAGGAGGCATGGTCCGAACGCCCGATCTCCGGCATCCAACGCACCGGTACCTGGACGGACTCCAGGGGCAAGGGATTGGCCCCCTCCATGGCCTTCCGTAGGCGCGCGGCTATGCCTTCCCGGCGCCCCACCACCGCCAGGAAATTCCCCTTGGTGGGGTAGAGCCATCGCATCAGGGAGAGAGGCACCTCCTGGGAGTCCGGTTCATCCCGGTAGAAGCCGAGCATCTCCAGGCTGATCATGGCGGTCACCTGGGTGCCTGCAGCCCGCAGGGCCCGAGCGTGGTGCTCGCTGCCCACCATGCCCTGCTCCTCCAGGGTGTAGGCGGCCAGTTCAACCGTGATGGGTGGCGGGTTCTCATGGAAGCGTCGGGCCAGTTCCAACAGCACCGCCAACGCCGAGGCGTTGTCGTCCGCCCCGGGCTGACCTTCCACCGCATCGTAGTGGGCCCCCACCACGATCCGTGGCCCTTGGGTGGGGCCGAAGCTCGCCAGGACATTGCGGTGGTTCCTGCCCTTGTATTCGAAGACCTGCTCCGTCACCCGGCCCCCTGAGTCCTTCAGCAGGGAGCCAAGGTGGGTGGCCACCTGGTCCAGCACCTCGGGGTGTCCCACATCCCTGTTCGGGAAGCCCTCCACCAGGCGCCGCACATCTCCCTCGAGCCGGGCGGGCAGCCCGGGATCCGGGCAGGTCCATTCGGGGTGGGCCTGGGGCGGAATCCTTGGTTCCACCTTGAAATGCTGGGGATCCACAGGCGCCACATCCATGGCATGGACCACCGCCACCCGGGTGGTGGCCGCCCCGGACGCATCGAGGGCGCGGGGCCCCACCCGGTGGGGCAGGAGCCTTCCTTCCACGGCGCGGTGGTCCCGGAAGCGCTGGGCCCAGCGGAGCTTCCCACCCTGGGGGACCTGACCCTCTGGGGCAGGCAGGATGCCGCCTCCACCCATAGGCTCACCCGCCGACCGTTGACCACGGGAAGGTCCAGGCGCAGGCTGGCTTGCCCCTCCAGGGCCTCGGGCACGCTCTCCCCTTCGGTGGTCCGGAGGCGCTCCCAGAAGGCCTTGGACAGCAGGGGGAAGAAGGGCGTCTCCAGGCCTCGGGTCTTCTCCATGGGCAGGGGGCGGCGCCGGAACCTGGAGGCCCAGTGCTGCTGACCATCGAAGACGTGGTGCACGGTCACATCCTGGGCAAGCCAGTGGTGGATCTTGACCCGGCGATTGAGCCGGAACCGGGTCCCATCCACCCACTCCTCGAAGGACAGGGTGCGTGTGGGTTCACGGGGCTCCTGCAGGGTGTGGGTGGAGCGCAGGTGGTACCGGGCCAAGGGTGCCCCGGCGTGGGCGTAGGCCCGCGCTGCCACCTCCCGGAAGGATTGGCCGAAGAGGGACAGGGCGCACAGTCCGGCGGTGACCAAGGACGTGCGAACAAGGAAGCGCATGGGGACCTCGACGATTCAGGAAAAGGGTGCGGTTTCAGACCTGGTGCAGGGTGGAGGAGGGATCGAGGGTCAGGACCCGCACCAAGGGCCCCAGCACGGAGAGCGCCAGGGCCGCCAGGGCGGCCGTCCCCGCGAGGAGAAGGGCCGAAGGGGCCAGGGATCCCATCCCGAAGACCAACCGGTGCAGAAGGTGGGCAAAACCCAGCCCCACCCCAAGGCCCAAGCCCACGCCCAGGAGGGCCCTGCGGACTTCGGCCCCCAGGGCCCGGGCCAGGAGCTGGGGTGGACTTGCCCCAAGGGCGGCGCGGAGGGCGAATTCCCGAAGCCGGGCCGCGGTGTCCGCACTGGCGGTACCCGCCAGTCCCAGGGAGGCCAGGAGCAGGACCAGGGTCGCGAAGCTCCCTGCCACCAGGGTGAGGTTGCGCCCCTCCTCCACCACCTGCTGGGCGTGGCGTTCGAAGGGCACCAGCCGGGGCCTGACCAGGTCAGGGTGCAGGCGGCGCACCACCTCCCCCACCCGGCGCTCCAGGTCCGCCGCGGGTCCCGCCTGGCGCAGCACCAGATCGAAGCGGGGCTCCTGGAAGTGCCGTGGACTGATGAAATACTGGGCCCTTACCGGCTCCGCCAGGCTGAATTCCTTGGTCCCGGCCACCACCCCCACCACGGTGAGGGGACCGGACCTGAAGGCCAGGCGCTTTCCCAAGGGGTCCTCCCCGGGCCAAAGGGCCTGGGCCAGGGGCTGGCTCACCACGCAGGCATCCAGCTCGTCCCAACCGTAGGTCCGGCCCCGCAGCAGGGGCTGGCCCAGGGCCTGAAAGATCCCAGGGCTGGCCCAGTGCCGCCAGGCCTCCACGCCCCCCGCTTCGTTCCGGGCGGCGCGCCCGGCATCCTGGGCCGTGCCCGACCCGCCGGGGTTGCGGAGGGGCGTGGGTACCAGGAGCCCGGCCCCTTCCATCCCAGGCAGGGCCTCCACCTCCTGGAGCAGGGACCGCCAGGCCCGATTCCGGGCCTCCGCAGTGGCGAAGGCCCCCGCGGGCAGGTGGAGGCTGCCCACCCGCACCCCCTCCATGGAAAACCCGGGTCCTGCCTGGGTCTGGCGCGTGAGGGAGCGGGCCAGGGTGGCGGCCCCCACGAGGAAGGCCGTGGCCAACACCACCTGGAGGGTCACCAGGACCCGCCGAAGTCGCTGAGCGGAGGGGTGCAGGCCCTGACCCCCGGAGCCCAGGACCTCCCGGGGTGGGGTGCCCGCGGTGCGCCAGGCGGGCCAGGCCCCGGCCACCAGCGCCACGGGGAAGGTCAGCAGCCCCGTGGGCAGGAAGGCGGCCCAGCCCAGACGCAGGGGTTCCCCCCCGGGCTGGACCCCCTGCAGGAGGGGAAGCAGCAGGTGGGCCAACAGGAGCCCCAGAAGGGCACCCCCCAGGGAGAGCGCCAGCCCCTCCCCCAGGAAGTCCAGGGTGATGCGGATCCGGGAGGCCCCCAGGGCGGACTTGAGGGCCGCCTCCCCCCGGCGGGCCAGACCCCGGGCCAGAAAGAGCCCCGTGAGGTTGGAGGCCGCGGCCAGGAGCACCAGGAGCGACGCCCCCAGCAGGAGGCTCAGGATGGGAAGGCGGTGCTCCCCAAGGCTTCGGTGAAGGTTCTGGACCCGCAGGCCCTCCCCTTCCCAGCCCAGGGCCTGGGCCCTTGCCTGGGCTTCCGCCTGGGCCTGGGCCAGGGACATGCCTTTGGCCAGGCGCCCCACCATTTCGTAATTGGCCCCCCGTTCCCCCAGCTCCTTCGGACTGAAGGCCATGGGCAGGTAAACCTGCGGACGGTTCGCCCGGGGGGTGGGGGGACGGAAGCCCTTGGGCAGGATGCCCACCACGCTGTGGGGCTGGCCGTTGAGCAGGAGGGTACTCCCGACCATCCCAGGGTCCCGTCCCTCCCGGTTCCACAGTTCCTCGGTCACCACCACCACCCGGGGGCCCACCCCGCGGTCCTCCTCGGGGGTGAAGGCCAGGCGGCCCTGCACGGCCTGCAGACCCAGGAGCGGGAAGAACTGGGCATTGACCCGCAGGGCTTCCAGGGTCTGGGGGCTCTGGCCCGGCACCACCCAGGTGGCGGCGTCCGGCCCCATGCCCGCGGCCCCCTCCAGGGTGCGGGTGGGCACGGCCAGGGCCTCGACCGCGCGGGCATTGAACTGGGCCTTGGTGATGCGCTGCTCTGGAAGGGTGCGCCAGAGGGCCACCAGGCGGCCCGCCTCGGGATAGGGGGCAGCCTGGAAGACCCACCGGTCCATGAGGGCCAGGAGGGTGGCGGTGGCGCCGAAGCCCAGGGCCAGCACCAGCATGGCGAGGAGGGAGAAGACGGGCGTGTGCCACAACCCCCGGAGCAGGGGGGCCAGCCGCGGATGGGATTGCATCAAGCTACAGCCCTCCGTCGACGTACCAACGGCCCGTGGTTTCGTGGCGCCGCAGGGCCAGGTTGTGCCGCGCCAGGGAGCCGTCCCGCAGACGCAGTTCGTAGGGCACGTACTGCCCCGGATAGGCCAGGGAGGTGAAGGCGCGGCCCAGGGTGCGGACTTCCAAACCCCCCAGGCGCCCGCGGGTGGTCACCGACAGGCTGCCGTACCAGAATCGCTGGGCCTCGGCCCAATCCTCCCGCCCGCCGGCCCCGAGGCAGGTCCGGGCCGCCTCCTCAGCCCCCAAGGCCGGGTACCGGTCGTCCCCCGGCCGCACCGGCGGCTCCTGCAGCCATTGCACCGTGGGAGGCAGGTCCAGGCGGAACACCGTTGGATCCAGGGGCAGGTTGCACTCGATGCGGCTCACCTCGAAGAGGAGCACCTCGCCCTGGGGGCGCTGGAGGTGGACCTGGACACCCTGGAGCAGCCCCGTTCCGGCGTCGAAGCGGTAGACCCGGCGCGTGTCCGCAAGGTCATAGAAGGCGTTGCGGAGGTAGTCCCCCTCGGGCACCTGGGCCCGGGCATGGACCGTCACCACCTCCACGGGCCGGCCCTGCACGGTCTCCCGGGCCAGCCTCACCTTCCAGCCCTTGGCCCGGGCCTGTTCCAGCTCATGGCTCAGGGTGTAGCTCAGGTCGGCAATGCGGTGGATCCATCCGGTGTCATAGGCCTGGGCCCCCGGCGGGCCCTGCTCCGCCTCCCCGGTGGCCCTCAGGTAGAGCAGGGTGGAACGGCCATCCATCACCACCACCCGACCCGGTTTCTCCACCCGCCAGCGGGGTTCGGATCCGAATTCCTTCCACACCTCGAGGGCGCTGAACTCCGCTTCCGGCGCCAGGCTGGCGAAATTGTCCCAGGGCGAGGACCGCAACCGACCCACGAGGTGAAGGCTGCGCAACCGGGCCACCACCTCGGCGCCCCGGGTCAGGACCTGGGCGGCCCCGGCGTGCACCGGTGTGCCCCGGAAGAGCAGGAGGGCCGTGGTGGCCAGCAGCAGGAAGCCCGCGGCCGCCCCCCAGCGCAGGCCCCAGCGCCGGAGCAGCGGCATGGGCCGCGAGGGCGTGGGCACCGCTTCGATGCGCGCCATCACTGCACCTTCCACCTCCAGCCGCGGCAGGGATTGGCCCCGATCCAGGAGCTGGCACTGCAGTTCTCGGGTGGCCGCGGCCTCCGCCCGGCAGTCGGCACAGGTTTCAAGGTGGGCGTGGACGGCCTGGGCCTCCTCGGCCTCCAGCCACCCCTCCGCGCAGGCGAGGAGGAGATCCTGGCATTCACGACAGTCCATGACGGCTCCGCTGGGCATTGGGGGTTTTCAAGGCGGGTTCCGCACCCTCCTTCAGGACCTGGCGCAACTGGGCGAAGGCCCGGGAGAGGGTCTTGGTGACGGTCCCCAGGGGCAGGGACAGGAGGTCCGCCACCTCCTGGCAGGTGAGCCCCTCGTAGTAGCGCATCTGGATCAGGCGGCGGCTGGCCTCCGGCAGGGTGGCCAGGGCGGCCTCCAGGGAGGGGGTGGGTTCGGGTTCCGGGGCCTCCACCCATGCCTCCAGGAAGACGGGATCCAGGGGAATCCCCACGGGCCCCCGCAGGGACTCCAGGGCCACCCGCTCCGCAATGCCCAGGAGCCAGGCATAGAAGGATTCGGGTTTGCGGAGGGTGGCCAGGCCCGCAAAGGCCCGCACGAAGGCCTCCTGGGCCGCCTCCTCGAGGGCATCGGGGTCCCGGAGCCGCTGCCCCAGATGGGCGAAGACCAGGCGCTGGTACCGCTGCACCAGAAGCCGGAAGGCCCCGCCATCCCCCCCCAGACAGCGCGCCACACAGGTCGCGTCACTCGATTCCATGCCCCGCACCCTCCCGTTTCCCCCAATAGTGGTGGACCCAGGCGTTTTGCGACATTACACCTTCGCCAGGGCCTCCCGCAGGTCCTGCAGGGTGTAGGGCTTCGGGAAGATGCGGAGGCTGGGGTAGGTCTCCGCGGCATCCAGCACCGCCTGGTCCACCCGCCCCGTGGCCAGGAAGATGGCCAGGTTCGGATGGGTTTCCAGCAGGCGAGGGGCCACCTCCAACCCCGTCATGCCGGGCATGTTCACATCGAGGATCACCACATCGAAGGGGCCTTCAGACACAAAGAGGTCCAGGGCCCTCTGTCCGCGCTCCGCCGTGGTCAGGTGATGCCCCAGGACCTCCAGGAGCAGGCGTCCACTATCCCTGACGCACTCGTCATCATCCACCAGCAGGACCCGGAGTTTCCTCCCCAGGGGCACGGGGGCGGAGGCAGGCACTTCCTGCGCCGCCTCGACGGGCGCAGCGGGGAGACGAATGGTCACCGTGGTGCCCCGCCCGGGCGCGCTGTCCAAGCTCACCTGGCCATGGTGGGCCTGCACGGTGCCATACACGATGGCCAGACCAAGGCCCGTGCCCTTTCCCATGGGCTTCGTGGTGAAGAAGGGATCCAGGGCCTTGTCCAGGACCTCAGGACGCATGCCCACACCCGTGTCCACCACTTCGAGACAGATCCAGTCCCTTCCCTCCTTCCGGGTCCGAAGGGAGAGGGTGCCCCCCTCCGCCATGGCG
>CAZPUI010000104.1:0-11882 GCA_964589695.1 uncultured Solibacteraceae bacterium
CTCCATGCCACGGGCGGCGCCGGCGCCCTCCTGGCCGAGAAGGTCAAGCGTGTGGTGGACGTGAAGATGCTGGAGGAATTCGGCAGTCCCGAGGCCTTCTGGATCATCGACGTGGAGGACTTCCCCCTGGTGGTCACCATGGACAGCCATGGCGGCAGCCTCCACGACACCGTCCTGAAGGAGAGCCAGGCCCGGGCCAAGGCATTGGTGGGGTAGCACCGCTTCCCCGATGTCCCCCATGCCGACCCGTCAAGGTATCCCTCATGAGGGCTACGGAAGCGCGGTGGCGCTGTGGACGCAAGAGCAGGGGGACCTGAACGACTACAAACGGCAAAAATCTGGAGTTCTGAAATCGCTAGCGCAGCAGCGCGTCCAGCCCAGCTTCGCTGTCGAGGTCCGTGGGCAGGGGCTTGGGGGCGATGTTCTCCTTCTTCAGAATGCCGGAGGTCGCATCGTAGACCTTCTTCGCCACACTCAATTGGCTGGTCAGGGTGGAGGTGGAGCGCCCCAGATCTCCGGCAGCGTCCAGCAGGTTCTTGGCCTTGCCCGCCTGGAGGGGGTTGGAGGCCAGGGACTTGGCGGCATCCTGGATCCGCTTCAGCAGGTCCGGGGCCTTCTTGGAGGCCTTGTTCTGCACGTACAGCATGGCGGCCATGCGCAGGTTGGCCATGACGAAACTGGCCCCCTTGCCCTCCATGGCCGCAGGGTCCGCCGCCACCTTCTCCATTTCCTGGCTCACGGCACCGATGGCCCCGGCCAAGGGCTCCTCCAACCTGGATTCTTTGCCGCCCTTGCGGAGCTGGTGGTACCGGTCCAGGGCGGCCTGAAGGGCGGCGCCCTTGGGGCCAAGGCCCTTGGCCAGGTCGTTTCCGGCGGAGGCCTGGAGGTCCGTGCCCTTGAGGAACTGCTTCATGTAGTCCCGGGCCTCGGCCTGGAGGGCATCGGCATTCACGGTGGGCGCAGCCACCTCCTTCTTGCCCAAGAGGCCACCCAGGCCCTGGGCCTGGAGCGACCCCATGGGCAGCAGGGCAAGGCTCAAAAGGAGGACGAGTCGGTCCGATCGCATGGGGGCTCCTGGGTGCTGGGATGGAAGCTTCGATTCTTGGTGGAATCCTCGGTGGGGTCAAGGCTGGCGGGGCTAGCATGGACCGATGTTCGCCCTCATCGTGACCGCCTACAACGCCCAGCGCACCTTGGCGGATACCCTGGCCTCCCTGGCGCACCTGGAGGAAAAATCCCGGGTGGAACTGGTGCTGGCGGATGATGCCTCCACCGATGGCACCTACGAGGCCCTGGAGGCCTTCAAGGACCGGCAGGGAGGTGCCTTCGGGCGGTGCGTCCTCACCCGCACGCCTGAAAACCGTGGGGCCGGCGCCAACCTTCACCAGGGCTTGACCCAGGTCCAGAGTTCCTACGCCACCTTCATGGGTTCCGATGACCTGATCGAGGACCCCACCTTTCCCCGCAACCTGGAAACGGCTTTGGAGGCCCACCCCGGCCTGGTCCTGGCCCGCACGGAGGTGGTGGCCGTGGATCCCTCAGAGGGCACCCGGTGGCGGGTCTTCTCGCGGCACGGGCGCTTCTTCGAACTGGATGCCCGGCGGCAGTTCGCCCTTACGGCCATCTTCGGCAGCCTCTTCGAGTGCGGCCCCGGGGCGGTCTTCCACGTCCCCACGGTCCGGGCCATTCCCGGGGCCGTGGACCCCAGCTATCGCCTGGGGGAGGATGCCATCCTCCACCTCCGCACCCTGCTCCAGGGGCACCCCATCCGCTTCCTGCCCGTGCCCGGCGTCGTCTGGCTCCGCACCCCCGCGGGTATCTCGTACCGCGGCAACCTCCACCGCCTGCCCCTCTGGCACCGGGAGATTGCCCGGCGCCGACGGGAGATCCTGGAACCGAATCTGGGACTGCTGACCCCCTGGGAGCGCCTGCTTCACGTGCTGACCCAGGGGCCCTGGCCCCTGAATCGCCTGCCCTGGTGGATCACGGGGTTCGGACGGGAGCTCCGGCGGGCGCGATTGCCGTAGGCATCGCGCACGCCGGACGTGTGCTTCTAGGTCAGGTAGTTGAATCCCGCCACCGAGTGGCAGACGAGTCCCGCGGTGTTGGTGGCGAAACGGGCTCCAGCAACGCTTGCGCGCACCGTGGGGTTGTTCAAGAGGTCCCCGTCAGTGGTCTGGGTGTACATCCACCCCACCAGTTTGGGGCAGGCGAAGAGGATGAAGCGTGAGCCCAGAAGCTTGCCAGGGGTCTTCAGATCATCGTCCGAATACTCGGGACTCTTGGTGAAGGCCCAGATCTGAAGGGTGATCTGCACCAGGGCGAGCACGGCATTGAACCGGGTGCAGTAGCGTTCGATCTCATCCATCCGGCCCGTGGGCATGGCCTGAGGGCCGGCGGGGGCGGGGGGATGGGCCATGGCCCAGGCCATGTCCGGTTGCCCGGGCGCGGGTCCACCCGGAGCAGGACCCACCATCTCAATGCCTGGAATGGGAGCGGCCCCACCGACGGCTCCCTGCTTCAAGCGCCACACGCCCGCCACCAGGGTGATGCCGTCGGCCAGGAGGGCGAGGATAAGGCCAAGGTACCTGCGGGTATCGAAGAGCCAGGGCTGGTCCAGGATCGACTTGTCGCTGAGGTAGCCTTTCTTGTCGAGCTCCCAGAAGTACTTGCCCAGGGTGAAGGCGAAGGCCCAGAAACACGTGAAGACCCCGCAAACTCCCCGAAGGATTTTCAGCAGGCCCCGTCCGAAGCCTTCGCCGTACCGACTGAAGGTCAGATCGGTCCCGAGCACCGCCAGGATGTGGATGGCCTTGGTCACGGCGTAGACAATTTCCCAGTCCTTCGTATCGTTCCCCAGGGGCACGAACCACCAGTAGGGCTGCTCGCCCTGGTTGGCCCCGTCGCTGGGGGGCAGGAACAGGTTGGTGGCATCGTCGGAGAATTTGCTTCCCAGGGTACCCACGTAGTAGGCGATGTGCAGCGGAACGGCCACCACCAGACAGGTGACGTTGAGGATGGTCAGGGGCATCCCGAAGATCCACTCGTACAGGGCACTGATGAAGGGGATGTCCAGGTCCGTCGCCAGGAGCTTCAGCACGCCCTTCAGGCTCTTGACCACGCTTTCCAGGCCCCCGATGACCCAGGCCTCGGCGTTGGCGAAGATTTCCTGGGGCAGCAGCTTCAGGAGGTTCAGCACCGTCGCTTGGGCATCCTGCAGGTTGGCCGTGGCCAGATCCCCCACGACCGAGGCCAGGGCGCTGAGGAAGGGCTGCAGAGGATCGAATTCCAAGGCTGAAACCGGCAGCGCGACGGCGGCGGAGAAACCCTGGGCCGTGGCCTCTCCCCCATGGTCCTGGAGCTTGTGGAAGAGCATGCGGCCCTGGACCCCGTTGGTGATGCCCGTGGGGCTGTCATCACCCGCGTCCTCGTCCGCATTGTCGTGGGCCGAGCCCGTCAGCTGGCTGGTATCCATGCCCAGCGCCTCCTCGAAGCGCTGGAAGGCACCGTGGACCACGGTCCGCATGGGTCCCAGCACCGGTTCCCCCGCCAGCACCCAGGACATCCGCTCCAGCAGACGCGAAAGGAGCTTGGCCGCATCCCGCATGGCCCCCCAGTCGAAAAGGGCGCGCAGGAAGAGGATCAGGAGCCGGATGTCGAGGATGAGCTGCTTGAAGAAGGCCACCACGGCTTGCACGGCAGCTTCGACGGAATCCACCACCGTGTGCACGACGGAGGCCACCCCGTCCACCAGGGTGTGGATGGCGATCTGGATCTGGTTGCCCAGGGCCTCGGCGGCGGAAATGACGATCTTGGTCGCCCCGTGGTAGATATCGGTGGCCGTGTCCTGAATGCCATCCCAGATGTTGTCGAAGATGCTGTTGGACGGCTCGGGTAGCGGCGATGGCTGGCCCCGCTCCCGGTCCAGGGCTTCCAGGGTGCCCAGCAGTTCGTACCGAAGGGTGTCGCCGCTGCAGTCGAAGACGAAGCCCAGGTTGCCCTCCAGGGCCGCCGCGAAGGCATGGCGGTCGAGGGGCGCGCGCCGGTCCACCCCCACAAGGGTGCGCAGGGGCTGCCGTCGATCCCCCCGGGGGGGAAGCAGGGGCTGGCGCAGGGCCTCATAGGTGGGAGGCGCAGCCAGGGTGTTGGCCAGTTGGCGGCGGCCCATGGTGGAGGCCGCGGGCGGCTTCACCGAGGTCATCACCGTCCGCACCGCCGTGGCGACCTTCTCCGCATGGGGGCTGTAGTCCCCGGCGAGGAGAACCTTCTGGTCCGAGCTTTGGGCATTGGGTTTCCAGTTCACCAGTTTGGGGGTGGTGAGGGTGCTGCCCTGGAGCTTGGACAACTGCGCGTGGGCATCCTCCGCCGGGGAGATCACGATGCGGTCATTTCCGTGCATGAACCCCGCCCGGGCAAAGAGCCTGGGCGCCACCAGCCCCTCCGCCTCCAGGACCACCACCACTTCGCCCATGGCCGAGGCCATGAGGTTGGCGCCGTTGTCCTTGTTGACGCAGTAGGCCTGGGTCCCCACCTCCAACGTGACCTCCGATTCGGCCCAGAGGGTGATGGGCTCATGGGGTCGAACCGAATGGTCCGGATTGCAGGCCGTCAGGATGATCCGGTAGGTGGAGCGGTCCCGGGTCTCGTCCACCACGTTGCCAGGGCTGTAGTGATAGTCCT
This sequence comes from uncultured Solibacteraceae bacterium, assembly GCA_964589695.1. Lineage (GTDB taxonomy): Bacteria > Acidobacteriota > Holophagae > Holophagales > Holophagaceae > CAZPUI01. The sequence continues at coordinate 4,681 of CAZPUI010000104.1, forward strand.
GGATGAGCTTGCTCTGGACCACAAGCCGGGGCGGAACGGGTTTGGCCAGCAGCTGGTTGTCAATGAGGCAGTTGACATGCAGCCGTTCGTGCGCCGGCATGAAGCTGCTGCGCACATCCAGGGAGGGCCCGTGCCCCGGCAGGCTGGTCTCCACCCGCAGCTTGGCGATGCCATTGGGGCCTGTCTGCACGCGGAGGAGGGCCCCCTCGGGTTCCTGGCCCAAGGGAACGCCGGTCAGGGGGGAGCCGTTGATGGTGATTTCAACGGGCTCCGAGGCTTCGTGGCGCACGTACCAAAGGTCGAGGGGTTCGGAGGCCAGGGGACCACCATCCGCACGGCGCGCCGTGAGCTCGAGGGTGTACACCGTGCTGTGGGTGGCATCCCCCTCCTGCACCAGGCTCGCGGCCACCTGGAGTTGAGGATAGGAGGGTGCCTGGAAGGGCAGGTCCGTCAGCCACCAGGCGGGTTCCGGGGGAACCAGAACGCCATCGTGCCCCTGGAGGGCGGCGTCGTGGACCATCCCTCGGTCGAAGTCCCAACAGGCGATCAAGTCGGGTTCATTGCCCCGCAGCTTGGTGTGCATGCGTTCGGCAATTTCGGTGGCGCCCAGCCAGGTATCCCAGACCCGGACTTCGCCCAGCATGCCCACGAAGGGCAGCGTCGGCGCGCAGTCGGCCCCGCAGCAGGCCCCCAGGAAGGCGCGGAGGCCCGTCACCGTGGCGGAGGGCGCACCCGGCTTCACCTCGGTGACAACCCCCGGAAGCTCGTGACCATCCACGAAGATGGCCAGGGAGGCGCCATTGGCCTGCAGCCCCCTGGATACGGCGAGGTGGTGCCAGGCACCATCACAGAGTTTGCTGGGGACGGAGGCGTGGAGGCGCTGCCAGCCGTCCTTTGCGAGCGTACGACTGTGGTAATGGATGAGGCCCGTGGGGTCCACGGAGAGGTTCACATCGAAACCCGCTTCCGTGCTTGGGCAGATGCCCAGGATGCCCCCACCGACCCGCGAGCCTGCCTTCGGGGGCGGGATGTTCACCCAGGCCTCCAGGCAGCTCTGGTCCACTTCCAGCAGATGCAGGGTGGAGGCTTCCGTTTCCGCATCCACCAAGGCGTACTGGGAGGGTTCGGGGAGGGGCGTGCCGTTGGCGTCCACCCCCAGGCGCAGGGCCAGGGTTTGTCCGACGATGAGGCTGTGGATGGCGCCATCGCAGTCGGCGTGTGGATCGGTGGGATCCTGGCAGGCGAAATAGGCGGTACCGGCCTCCACCAGGGCCGGGGTGACCACCGGCTGGGGATGGTTGTAGCGGCCCAGGAGGGAACCAGAGCCGCCCTCGAGCACGGCGACAATCCCGCCTTGGGTCGTGCAGAACACCCGACCCTGGGCATCGAGCACCGGAGCATTCACGGCGCGGGGCCCCTCCGTGCCGAGCTGCACCGACCAGAGGCTGCACAGCTTGGCCAGGGAGAGCCCCTCCACGAGCCCGGTGGCCCGCGTCACCACCAGGAGGTCCGCATCCTTGGACGCGGCCAGCCCAGTGATGGTGCCGGGGGCTGTCCCTGCATAGCGGGCAGCCACGGGCAGCCCCGGGCAGTCCAGGTCGAGGCGCTGGAGGCCTTCGGGACCCGAGCACACCAGCCAACCGCCCTCCAAGCAGATCGGATCGTCGGCGAGGGACCGCGTGCCGAGGTCCTTCCCCGAGGTTGTCTCGAAGACCGTGAGGGTCTTGACGCCTTGGACCGCGGAAGTGACCAGGAGGTGGGAAGGACCCAGGACCAGGGACTGGGGAGTTCCGGGAACCACCAGGCTGCGGGTGGGCCCACCCGGGCGCCGGTCCGCGAGCAGGATCTGGCCCTGGGGCGAAGCGGCGGCAAGGTAGGTTGAGTTCACCGCGGGCGCAACCTGGCTGACCGAGGCCCCGGAAGCGAGTCTTTCAAAGCCCGGCACCTGGAGCTTGGCCCCGGTGTAGGCGTCGATGCACACCAACGCCTCTTCGCCGGTCATCAGCAGGACGCTCGACCCATCGGCCACGGGGGCCGAACTGCCTTCGGCGAGGTCCAGGGCCCAGAGGCGCCCTCCGTCCGTCCTGCGAACCCCATAGACCGCATTGTTGGTGCTGAACACCAGGACCCCCCCGGCCAGCAGGGCCAGGGCGAGGGCGGGCGATTCGCCCCGGGCGGCCCATGGACTGTCATAGGGCCACTGGTGCCGGGCTTCCGGCAACAGATACGGGAAGGCGCCCCGGTCCAGGTCCAGGTCCGTGGGCCGGGAGGCCGGGTTGAGGAAGCTCGCGGCACTGCGATGGCGCAGCACCGCGTTCACCGGCTCCACGGCCTTGCCGGGGACCTGCACCTCGTCGAGATGCCATAGGCCGCGCAGGCCGGGTTCGCGTCCGGTCAACTCCCGCATCCGGTTGGTGTCCAGGGTGGTCGCGTCCAGGGCACCTTCCCAGATCCGGACCTCCCGGAGCAGACCGTAAAAGTGTTCCTCGGGCTCCGCCCCTGGGGCCGGGAGATAGGCCCCCAACGTGAGGGCCGAGGCGCCTCCGAGGGCGTTCTGGCCGGCCCCTTGGACGGGGGTGTGGACCTGCAGGGATTGGCCATCCAGAAGGACCCTGAAGCTGCCCCGGCTTCGAAGCAGCGCCACGTGGTGCCAGGCCCCATCGACGGCCCCCGTGGGGGAGGTCCGACCAACTTCGAGGTTCTGGCGCCTGGCATTCATCACGGCCATCCGAAGCTCGCCCCTCGGCCCCAGGTTCAGGCGGAAGCCGTGGGCATCGTCCTGGCCACGGGTGGGGTAGCTGGACAGCAGTTCGCCACCGACGGAACTGCGGAACCAGGTCTCCACGGTGAAATCCCCAAGGCCGAAGTCGAACTGGGTGCCATCGGGTTGGATATCGATGCGGGACGTCTTTCCGTCAAAGAACGCAGCGTCCTGGGTGGCAAAGGAACGGGCCGAGATCGTGCCGTTGGCGCAGGCGATGCACAGGCTTCCATTGGCCACCACGGGGGCCTGGTCCGCGGCGATGTCGGGCAGGACATAGGCGGCACGAGGCTTTCCGTCCCCTGCCTCGAAAATGGCGAGCAGCTGGTTGCCCTTGAAGGGAATGCAGACGTGGTCACGGACCACGGCGGGCGCCCCCGGACTGTCGAGGGTTGTGCGCCAGGCGATGGATCCATCGGTCAGATCGATGGACAGGATGTCTCCCCCGGTGTGGACGGCGATGGCGCGCCCCCCGGAGGGGTCGGCCACGGGGCTCAACCATCGGCCTGCGGCGGTGGTGCGGGGCTTCACCGACCATCGCTGAACCCCCTTGCGGAGGTCCAGGGCCACCAGTTCCGTGGAGGCAAACAGCACGACCTTGTCGGTCACCAGGGGCACCACGGAGGGGTCCAGTTGGCCGGGTCGTGCCGGAGCCGACCAGCGACGATCTCCGAAATCGATGTTCACCGCACAGGGTGCGTCATCGGCCACAAAGAAAAGGGCCCCTGCCGCACAGGTCAGCTTCCCTGGGCTGCGCTGGCTCACCTTCACCGGCTCGAAGGCCTGACGGCCGCTCACGGCATCGATACCCGAGACCAGGGTTGCCCCCGTGGCATCCAGGGAAACGGCCACCACCCGGCCCTCCGTGGCGAAGAGCGCCGTCACCTGTCCCAGCTGGGGAGGCTGCCACCCCTCCAAGGGCTGGCCATCCGCGAGTCGCAGGGCCACGAGACGGTCGCCGTCCATGAAGAACAGGGACCCACCCGCAGCGGTGAAGAAGGGATCGCCCCCCAGGTAGGAGGACAGGGAATAGGGGAAACCGCATTTCGGCCGCACCTCCGTGGGACCGACGGGCTGGCCATCATACAGATCCAGGGCGAACACGGTGCCCTGGGCGGTTCCGATGAGACGGTCCCCGGCGGCCAGCAGGGGTTGTTCGAGGCTCCCGAAGGGGTTGGGGAAGGTCCAGAGTAACGCCAGTTCCTCAGGCACGGGCAGGGGCGTAGCGCCGGGGTCGTCCACTTCGTTGCTGTAGTGCCCACCCCCACCACCGCCCCCACCCCCGGACACCCGGTGCGATTCCCATCGCTGGAGCTCAAAGCTGTTGAGCTTGTCGTGGGACAGCACACAGGTGCTTCCGTACTTGGCACCGAGGGCCGCGATGGTATCGGGGGACACCGAGGCTTGCAGCCCCACGCTGAGTCCTTCGAGGTTGGCGCGCCCCTGGGCATCGGTGGTGAAGGTCAGGGTGCTCGGAGGGGTCGTTTCGAGTTGCAGGACGAGGGTGGTGTTCGCCAAGGTCTCCCGGGTGTCGGGCAGGATGATGTGATCATCCAGATAGTCGTGGTAGATCATGTGGTGTGTGAGGAAATGGGCCTCCACCGGCAGGGGCCGCGCAAGGAGTCCCAGGCGCGCAAGTTCAGCCACCGCCGCGGGGGTCACGGCCTGGGCCAGGGTGGTGAGGGCGAAGGCCAGGAAGACCAGGTGGCCCTCGCCCGCATCGGCCAGCACGAACATCTCGTTGCGGGTGACCAGGGGAGGGACCACGAGGGAGACCAGGCGCGGCAGGATGTCCGTGAAGGGGCCGGGCTCCAGGGTCCCCGATGCCAGGACCAAGGGATCCGGGGGGTAGTTCGGCAGGACCTGCTCGGGCGGTGCATCCACCGTATTGGCGACGAAAACCCGGAAGCCCGGATTGCCCCCAGGATCCGCCGACCGATCGACCTCCAGGAGGAGCAGCGGCTGGTCCGCCCCCGCCCCCTCCGGGGCATGCCAGAACAGGGGCCAGGACTGGGTGGGGGCGCCCGCCCAGCGCCCGCGGACCTGGAGTCCATGGCCATACCCAAAAAGCTGGCGCATCGTGCCACTGCAGGCATAGACCAGGTGCTCGTCCTGGGAGATTTCCAGGCTGGTCCAGGGCCCGGAGGGTTCAGGGATCGAAACCACCGCCGCTTCGCCTGGGATCGGGGGCAGGGCTTGGATGCCCGGGCCCTGCCAGCCACCCATCCACAGGAGGCCGTCGGCGTACGCAGGTGGGATGCCGCATCCCGGCTCAGGCGAGCCCTTGGAGGGCCAGCGTCCGAGGTCCACGGGGGAGAGGGTGCTCACATCCAGGCCCCACACCTCCCCGGAGACCGCGGCATAGAAGAGGTGGCACAGGTAGGTGTTGGGGTCCTGGGGCGAGGCCTTCTCTTCCATCGCCAGCGCGAGGACCGCGGGGGGGGCGCCTCGGTGCACTCTTGGAGGCGCGCTGAGCCCTGGGTCCAGCAGGTAGATGCAGCCCTCGGAGTCCAGGACGAAGACCATGCCGGCAGGGGGGCCGCCGAGCTGATGGCGACGCACCACGGGGATGGAAAAGCGGCGAGGGGTTGGGGCCGACACGCCTTGGAGCCTTTCGAGGGTTTCCAGGGGCAGACCCGCCGCGGCTTCGACGGCTTCCCCAGTGACCAGATTGACGGAGGCGAGACACTGGCCCCGCACCAGGTTCCAGCAGCTCAGGACCGCCCCATCCTGAACGTACAATTCGCCCTCGTGCACGGCGAAACCGGAGATGGAGGCCAGGGCCTGGATGCTGAACCAGTGCCGTTGCCGATCGTGGACCTGGAAGACATGAAGGGCTTCAGGGCCACCCACGATGACGACTCCCGTCCCGTCATCCACGACAAGGGGGAAGCGAGGGCCCGCACCCGGATCCACAGGGGCAGGCAGGGGAATCGGGCGCCACATGGGCTGCAGGGACGGCATAAAAGCTCCTTTTGAAAAGACTCCGCGCGAAGGCCTTTCACGGAGAGCCGAGGTGGGAAGGGGACGCAAGGGCAAACGATGTGTCATGAATTTTACTGACAGCATATACAAGTGGCCGACACAGGGCCACAAAATCTCCACGTTCCCGCGCATCCAGGATCCAAAAACTCGATTTGCTCATCGAAAGGACCGCCTCGGTGCACCAGGGCTCGACCAAAGCTGGGGCCGCACCACGCAGGCGGGGAGGTCGCCGGGCTGCCCCATGGGCACCACCTCCCAGGGTGGAGAGGACTCACGCCCGAACGGGGGTCGCACCCTCAGGGCGGTGGGGCGCCATGGGACTCTTCCAAGAGAAGTCCTCAGAACCGATGTGAGATCTCCCACCCAGGGCTGGGTAGCCGATCAGAGATGCGTCTAGGGGCGGATGTACACCGGTGTCCCGACCTCCACCTGCTTGAACAGGCCCAGCAGATCCTGGTTGTGCATGGCGATGCAACCCCAGGTCAGTGCCCGTGGGCCCGCATTGGACCACTCGGACTCCAGCCACCCATGAATGCCAATGCCACCGCCGATGGGTGAGTTCTGCGGGGGGAGCTGGCCGCGACCCCAGGCCGCTTGGATGGCCTTGGCCTGGACCGAAGTCAGCAACCCCTGTTTCAGGCCCCGCTCGGCATCCGCCGCGTTGGGGTAGTCCAGCTTGATCCAGGCAGGTCCAAGGTAGGCCGACCACCAAGCGCCCTCACGAAATCCCCAGCCTTTCCAGCGTCGCTTCTGTGGGATTCCCCGTTTCCCCATCCCACCCCCGGGCCTGGTAGTACTCGTCCAGCATGGGTTCGAGGTGCACGACCTGGCCCTGGGAGGGCCCGGCGGGCATGGGTTCCTTCAGGAAGCGGTCGGCGTGGGTGTCCTGGGCCCGCCCCAGGCCCAGGCGCTGGTTGTAGCGGCGCTCCAGGTTCACGATGCGCTCGCAGGCGGTGCGCAGGCCCTCGCCCTCGAAGGGCAGGCCCGTGGCGGCCTGGAGGAGGTCCGCGGCTTCCCCGAAGTCCAGGATCTCCATGTTCACCAGGGTGTTCTTGCACACGTTCAGGGCGTCCGAAAGGGCGCAGCGTTCCTCGAAATCCTTCACCAGACGCCCCTTCCCCCGCACCCCCAGGCGATGGGCGGCCTCCTTGGACCCATAGAGGCGGAGGGCCTCCGCCTCCTTGCCGGAGAATTCGAAGGAGGGTTCCGAGCGCAGGTGGTCGCCCCCCCGGCTGGCCACCGCCACCCCCAGGGCATAGCCCTGGATGCCCCGGGGATCGGCCTGGAAGATCTCCAGCCCCTTCACGTGCATCACCAGCTCCGAGCCGCGGCCCAGTTTCCGCGCGGCGGCGGGAACGCCATCCCCCAGCAGGTCCCCCAGGCCTTCCCTTCGCCCAATCTTCCCGATGAGTTCCAGCACCGCCGGCATGTGGCCCCAGCGCCGGGCCAGGCCATC
>CAZPUI010000105.1:0-11872 GCA_964589695.1 uncultured Solibacteraceae bacterium
CCCTGACCGATCCCAGCCCGCGGGGCGGGTCTTCCAGCTTGCCCACAAGGTCAGGATCGTGTGCGCGTGTGGCTGGAAGGATCAAATCCCAGCATAGGATGAGGCCCCTCCCCCCCATAGGGCGAAAGATCCGGCCCCAAGGAGGGGTGGATCCGGTACACCTCGGTGGCTGCGGTCTTCGAAGGGAGCCTACAACCGGGCGAAGGGGGAGGGCCTCCCTGGGAAAACCATGCTCGATACATCGTTGTGACACCCAAGGGCTGGCTTTGTCCGAAACTGCCCCTCGTCCTTCAATCCTCTGATCGTCCTCCCCTTTCCTTCGGAGCCCCCATGCGCGCCCTGTGGACCCTTGGCGGTACGCTGCTGTTCCTCCTGGCCTGTCGTCCCCCCGCACCCCCTCCACCGCCGCCCACCTGGGAAGGGGTGGTGGCCCAGGCTTCAAGCGCCCTGGCGGAGGCCCGCAAGCTGGATCCCAAAGACCGAGAGGACTTCTTCGATGGGTTTCGGCATGGTTCGGGCATGGTGCACAACGCCGTGGTGGAAGGGAGGACCCCCTACCGCATCTCCCTCACCTTCACCCCACGTCCTGGGCTGCCCAAGGGCAAACTTCCGGACGGCGCGGTTCTGAAGCTGCCCACCCCCGTGGTGGAACAGGATTCCGAGACGGGTTGGCCCTGGGCCCAGGTGATGGGGGGGCAGGGCATCTGGGGTCAGGGCGCCGTGGCCGGCTTCGACTGGGCCCTGGACCACGAGGGGGAGGCCCTCCGCAGGCTGGGTCTCCGCCGTCCTCGACCCGTACCCACCCTGCCCGAGCCCAGGGCCTGGAGGCCCGTGGGGGAAAGCATCACGGAGTTCACCCTCCGGGGCGACCTCATTGAGTACAAGGTGGCCCGCCAGGGTGGGACCCTGATGTGGCTGGCGTCGGGCCGTGGGTTTGCCCCCACCCGGGGCTGGGTGCCCGCCCTGGACCTGCCCTTTTCCCATGCCGCCCCGGGACAGGATGCCCTGTGGCTCGCCCTCACCAGCGGTGATGCCGTGGCCCTGGACCGGGACACGGGATGGGTGCGGGCGGTGCAGGCCGCGCCCAAGGACCTGCCCAAGGCCCTCCTGCCTGAAGCCCGGGGCACGGAAGGACCGGTCCCGCGAGATCCCCGGTCCGAGGCGGCCATGGAGGGGGATCGCAAAGCGGCGGAGGCGGGGGATGGGGATGCCATGGTGCGCCATGCCTGGGATCTGCTGCAGAAGTCCAAGCCCGCCGAGGGGTTGAAATGGATGCAGAAGGCCGCGGAGAAGGGCAAGGCCCAGGCCATGGTCCACCTTGCCATGGCCCACTTCATGGGCCAGTTCGGTCTACCCAAGGACAAGGCCGAGGCCCGACGTTGGATGGAGAAGGCCGCCCAGCTGGGGGACCCCCAGGCCAAACTGGGGCTGGAGATGCTCTACAGGGACAAGTAGCAAACAATGCGAGGGACCGCCCCCCCTCTCACACGGGACGGTCCCTCTCCCCTCACGGGCCCTCCAGGTCATGGACCGAGGGCCTGCGTGGGGCCCCTGGCTCAGAACATGTAGCGCACCCCTAGCTGGAGCCAGGCGGGGTTGATGCCCCCGGCCCGGACCAGGGGATCGGTCTTCTGCTTGCCCCCCAGCTCCGTCTGCTGCAGCAGGACTTCGCCGGTGAGGGTGTCCGTGAATCGGTATTCCAGCCCCACCCGCAGGCCCAGCTTCAGGCCCTTGGCATCCTTCAGGGGGAAGTGGGCTGCGGCGTATCCGGCGAACTCGGGACGGGCGTCCTCGGTGCCGCTGGTGCTCATGCTGTAGTTGGTGATGGAAATGCCCGCCAGGCCCCGCAGGGCGGGGATGGAGGTGGTGATGAGCAGGTCCCCTGAGACCTGGAAGGCCGTGAGGCTGGTCTTCAGGCTGCCGGAGGCCGTCAGACTGCCGGACCTCAGGCTATAGTCCTGGGCCGTGCCGGGCATGAAGGCCAGGGTCGCGGAGAGCCTCAGGGGCACATCGGACTTGTAGAAGGTGGTCTCGTACCCGCCCGTGAGGGCGAAGCCGAGGGATGCATTGGTGACCTTCTTCAGGCCATCCAGGGCCAGGATCGCGCCGCCGCCCAGGGAGAGGTCGCCATCCTTGGCGGCCAGGGGCAGGGCCAGGAATCCCGCCAGCGCCATGCGAATCATCGTGTTCATAGGATCTCCTTGGTGGTTCGGATCAGAACTTCAGGCCGATGCTGAACTCGCCCACGTTGCGCGCGCCGGTGAAGGCGGAGGCATCGTTCAGGGCGCCCCAGCTGCGGGGGTTGAGGAGCACGCGTCCCTGCACCGCCTGCTGCTCGCCGAAGGTGTTGGACGCGTCCAGGAACGCAGTGTTGCGGATGTGGTTGAACACATTGTTGATCTGCACGTACCCCGTGAGCATGACCTTGCCCACCCCGATGGGCACCTGCCCCTGGAGGCGCAGGTCGAAGGCATAGGTGTCCAGGCCCGTCTTCAGCTCACCGCGGCCCATGGCATAGGTCCGGTAGGCGGTGTTGATGCGGGTGCTGCCATAGATGGAGCGGGCACTGTTGCCACCATCCATGAAGCCATAGCCATTGATGGTGCTGGCATAGGGGTTGACCTGGTAGTTGGTGTAGCCGTAGAGATCGTTGCCCACGGGACTGGTGATGTACGAGGCCAGCAGGGAGGCGGAGACATTGCCTCGGCCCACGGGCTTCACGTAGGTGGTGAACAGGCGCAGGACCTGATCACGGCTCACATAGCCATCCGCAAGGGCCGCGGCCTGCTGGGTGGCGTTCAGCTGGGATTCCCGCAGGCTGCGGTAGTTGTGGTAGTCCAGGGGATCCATGCCCGTGACCTGGGACCAGGTGTAGCAGCCCCCGAAACTCGCGCGTTCCGTCAGCTGCTGCATCCAGCTCACTTCCACCCCGCGGTAGGTGTCGTCCTTGTCCGTGGAGAGCCAGTACTGTCGCTGGGACCACTTGGCTTCGGCGGGGTTGCCCGGGTTCTTCACCAGGGCCAGGAAGCGGGTGTCCGTGCCGCCCGTGGGGGAGTAGTCCCGGGCCCACTGCACCAAATTGTTGCGGTACGTCCGCTGCACCAGGTTCAGGCTGAAGCGGCCTCCCTCGTAGTTCCGCTGGTAGCCCAGCTGCAGTTCGTCGGTGTAGGGCACCTTCAGGCCGCTGGTGTCGTAGCTCTGGGCGCTGTCCCGCCAGAAGGAGGCCTTGCCCCAGTTCTTGGGGTTCGCCAGGTCCTTGGTGGTGACCCAGCGCACGCCATACATCCCGTTGTCCGTGCCACCCCCCAGGTTGTTGATGGCGGGCTGGACCAGGTTGCCCTGGGCATCATGGAGACCCGCCCAGGAGAGGATGGCCAGCTGCTCGTATTCCTGGCCCCGCACGCCGGTGGTGAAGCCGTCGGAGAGGATGGAGGCGAAGCGGGCGAAGCTGAAACTCAGCACTTCCTTGCCTGCACCATCGGGATTCCACTTCACCTGGAAGCGAGGCTCGGTGACGCTCGACTTCATGATCTCCCGGCCGTCGGTGGCATACATGGCCATGGTGTTGTGGCGCAGACCGCCCAGGATGGTTACGTAGGCATTCAGGGTCCAGATATCGTTCAGCCAGAAGGCGTTGGCCTTGTTGTCCGCCTGGGTGCCCTTGGTGTAGAAGGTCTCGAAGCCCGGAACGGGGGAGCGGCCCCAGTGGTAGAGGGTGCCATCGTTCAGCAGGTTGGGGGCCACGATGGGGGCATCGTTCACGGTGTAGTACACCGGGACCAGGATGTCCCCATTGGGATTGGCCACCCAGGTGGCGAAGTTGGCCTTGCCGTTGCCATAGACGCCCCGGCCCAGGCCATTGACGGTCTTGAAGATCTCGAAGCCCAGGTCCACCTCGTGCTGGCCCATGGCCTGCAGGAAGGTCTTCACATTGACGCTGAAGCTGTGGTTCTGGTCCGTGCGGGGGGCGGGACCGGCGGCGGTGTGGCCGCCGTTGAAGGGGCCCAGCACCGTGCTGTTGTTGAGGCCCAGCCAGCCCGGGGTGGTCCAATTCCCGCCCGTGATCTGGTTGAAGCGCAGCACCGCCGGATCATTGGGGGCCTGGCCCCGCTGGCGGGTGCTCCAGTAGCCCAGGACCGGCAGGGCACCGGGGCCGCCGCTGTAGGCGCCGGCATCGTGGGTGACCTTGGAGTAGCGGGCCTCCAGGGTCCAATTGTCCGAAAGGATGGAGTTCCAGTTCAGGGTGTAGCCCTTGATCTCATCGATGGCATCGCCGATGAGGCTGCGGTCCGCGGTGATCCACGTGTCCAGCCCCTCGGTGGCGGAGCCGCCCACGGTGGACTTCTGGGTCATGTAGGCGAAGGTCAGGGTGTTGTTGTCGTTCACCATGCCCGTGAGCTTGCCTTCGTACTTGTTGAACTTGGTGCTGGCGGTGTAGAGGTCCCCCAGGTTCTTGAAGACATTGGACACGGTGTAGGTCTTGTCCGCAGGTCCATCAAAGAGGACGTTGTCCACGTTGGCCCAGGTGCCCCAGGTGGTGAGGGGGGCCTTCACGATGTCCTTCACATGGCGACCGGAGCCGTCCAGGGCGATGCCATCCACCCCCAGGGCCGAGACGCTGCTGCGGCCGGGCTGGATACGGGCTCCCACGTAGAACCACAGCCGGTCCTTCAGGATGGGGCCGCTGGCGGTGACATCGGTGTAGCGGCTGAAGTCCTCCGCCGCCGCCCCATGGTTGGTGGCATCGGAACCGGCCCCGGGGTTGTTGGCCCGCCAGCTGTTCCGGGTCATGTAGGCCCGCACCGTGCCTTCAAAGGTGTTGCTGCCGGACCGGGTGGCGATGTTCACCTGGCCACCCTGGGCCCGGCCGTTGCGGGCGTTGAGGGCCGAGAGCACCACCTGGATGTCCTCGATGGAGTCCGGCAGGGGCTCGTACAGGGATCCCGCGGCCCCCTTCACCTGGTTGCCTGCGCCGGTGTTGGAGTTGTCCCGCACATCCAGGCCGTCGATGCGGAAGACGATCTGGCCCGCCTGGGAGCCGCGGATCATGGCGGCAGCATCGGAGCCCGTGATGCCGGGGGCCAGGGTCATGGCGCCCGTGAAGGAGCGGCTGGTGGGCAGTTGGAGCAGCTGTTCCGCCGAGAAGTTGACGCTCACCTTGTCCGCGGAGACGGATTCCTGGAGCCCCGTGGAGGAGACCACTTCCACGGTGGCGGAGGCCACCTTGTCCACGGGCTGGAGGACGAAGTCCAGGGTCTGGTTGGAGCCGATGCCCACCCGGATGTCCGTGGCGGTCTTCCCCAGCAGGTCCGGGGCGCTGAGCTTCAGGGTGTAGTTGCCCACGGGAAGGAGCAGGGCGCGGTACTCGCCCCGGGCGTCCGTGGTCAGGGTCTTGGGCTGGAAGAGGGCAGGGCTTTCCAGGATCACCCTGGCGCCCTGTACGGGTTTCCCATCGCGCTGGGTCACCCGGCCCGCAAGGGTGCCCGTGGTGACCTGGGCGACCAGGCTCGTGCTGGCCGCCAGTGCCATCGCAATGGAGGTGGAGAGCATTCGACGATGCGTAATCATGGGTTTCCTCCGGAATGCACGCGGGGCCTAGAAGTGGAAGACGTAGCCCACCTCGAGGTGGGGGACCAGGCGGTTGGTCTTGTCCAGGCGGTCCGCCGGGAAGACGTTGTCCACGCAAAGACGACCGCCATTGGCGGTGCTCTGGTAGGTGCCGGAACCCGTGGCATGCCGGTAGTCCAGGGCCGTGTAGTTCAGGAGCAGCAGGTTGACTTCAAGGCTGGAGGCCTTCTGGAGCTTCCAGGTGAGCCCGCCGAAGAGGCTGGGCTTCAGTCCGCCTTCCACGGGCACGCCCCGGTAGGTGTCCCGCCAGGAGGTGGCGTTGGTGGTTTTCCAGTCCGTGGAGACGATGTCCCCCGTGTACTGGTGTCGGAACCGGGTGCCGCCCAGCTGCAGGCCCGCCTGCCATCGCAGGTCCTCCCCCGTCAGGGGCTGGCTGTAGGAGAAGCGCAGGGTCAGGCCATCCAGCTGGTTGCGGCGGCTGTCGCCCCCGGCATCCGTGGGCGAGAGGGTGGAGCCGGAGGGCAGGGGCGCCACGGGGGCCAGGAAGGGATCGCCGGTCTTGTAGAAGTAGCCCACTTCGGCGCCAAAGCGGCCGTGGCGGGTGTCCAGTCCCAGGTTGAAGCCCAGGCCCAGGGCCTGTTTGGCCAGCTGGTCCTTGGCATCGGCCGCAAAGGCCATGCGGAATTTGAATTCGCGTCGAAGGGCAGGGTCCTGGGCGTCGAGATGGTTCAGGCCGAGTACGGCCAGACCCAGGGCAAAGAGAGTCTTTCCTCTCATGGGGCCTCCTGAGGGGTGTGAGGGGTGGCAGATGAAATTGTGGTTGGAACAGTAGGCAGAAAAAGGGAGGGCTAGTTCCGGCTTCCAGCCACTCCCGAATGGTTGCGACCCAGCACGGGGAGCAGGTTCTCCGTGACCAGGCGATCGAGGATCATGCCCGCGGCCCCGAAGGCCACGGCCCGCTCCCCAAGGCTGGAGTTGCGGATCTCCACGCCCTTGGGGAAGGGATACATCCAGTTCTCTTCCAGCCTTCGCCGGAGCAGGGCCGGGAAATCGATGGGCAGGGTCTCGATATCGCCCCCCACGAAGACGCGCTCGAAGTCCATGGTGTTCACCAGCAGGGCCATGTTGCGGGCCAGCTCGTCCGAGGCCCGGTGGAGCACCTCCGGGTCCGACCCGAAGCGGCTGAGTTCGGCCTTGGACAGGGAGAACTGGAGATCGCCCACCCCTTCGCAGAAGGCACTGCGGAATTCACCGGCCGTGCCGTGGATGCCCGAATGCACCTTCCCTCCCAGCACCACGCCGAATCCCACCCCCAGGCCCCCCTGGCTGCCCACGGAGGTGAAACCCTTCCGGTATTCCACCAGGGCGAAGAGAAACTCCCTCAGGTCCTCGCTGCGGTTGAAGGCCAGCTCACCCCAGGCGCAGCAGTTGGCATCGTTCTCGATGAAGCAGGGCACCGCGATCCTGGGAGAGACGAGTTTCCCAAAGTTCAGGGGCTCCTTGATGTCCAGGGGCACGGAGTAGCGGATGATGCCCCGCTTGGAATCGATGAGTCCACCGGAACCGATGCCCACCCCCAGGAGGGGCGCCCCATCCTTCCCGAGCTTGTCCGAGACCTCGCCCACCAGGCGGGTCACGGTGTCCGGAAGGGTTTCCGCCGTGAGCTCCAGGCTGCCCCGGCATTCCGCCTGAATCTCCCCCGCCAGGTCCACGGCCAGGGCGATGTAGGAATCCGCCTGGACCTCGAGTCCGATGATGCGGCCGAAGCTCTTGTTGATGCCCAGGTGGATGGGACGTCGGCCGCCCTTGACGGACGCACTGCCTTCCTCGATCTCCACGATGAGTCCCAGGTCAATGAGGGCATTCACTTGGTTGGTGACCGTGGACTTGTCCAGGCCCAATCGATCCGCCAGGGCCACGCGGGTGATGTGGGGGCGGCGCCAGATGGCCCGGAAGATGCGGGACGTGGTGTGGGTCATGGAGTCTCGGGAGGGGGTCATGGGTTGGGTCGCAGAGAAGGCATTGAACAACGTAGGTTGGTTGATTTGCCCAACCATCATAGCGCCTCCCCCGAAGGCCTCGTCAACATGAATTCTTGGGGGGATTCAAGGACTTTTCGGGGAGAGCACCCCATCGACGTTACATAGCTTTTACAATCCGCTGGCCCCGGGCGACCCACACTGCTCACAACGAGGTCCCCCATGCACGTTGCCCTGGTCGCCGCCGAATTCGAAGAGAACCTGTCCATCCGATACCTGTGGAGTGCCCTGGAGTCCGAAGGGCACAGGGTGAGCTTCATCCGCTTCAACGGACCCGAGGAACTGGAGTCCGCGGCCCAGGCCTTGGCGGGATCGGGGGCTGGGTTGGCGGGGGTCAGCATGGTCTTCACCTCCCGGGCCTGGGAATTCACCCGGATGATCGCCCGGGCCCGGGAACTGGGGTTTCGTGGATTCCTCATCGCCGGAGGGCACTTTGCCACCCTCCATGCCGAGCAACTGCTGGAGAGCGTCCCGGAGCTGGACGCCGTGGGCCTGGGGGAAGGGGAGGGGCTGCTCTGCGACCTGGCGGCGCACCTGGACGAGCCCGGGGGGGTGCGGGGCCTGGTGTGGCGGGATGGGGCGGGCCTGCGACGCAACGCCCCCCGGGAACCTCAGTCGGAGTTGGACAACCTGGTCCCACCCCACCATCGAAGGCCCTTCGACCAGTTCCTGGGTCTGCCCATGGCCAACCTCGTGGGTTCAAGGGGATGCCTGCACCACTGCCATTTCTGCTCCATCGCCGCCTGGCACCGCCACGGGGGCGGGCCGCGGCTGCGCCTGCGCTCTCCCGAAGCCCTCGCCCAGGAAATGGCCGAGCTGTACCACGAGGGCGTGCGCATCTTCAATTTCCACGACGACAATTTCATCCTGCCCCGCAAGGAGGACTCCCTGCGGCGCTTCGAACGGCTGGCCAAGGCCCTGGAGGCCCGGGGTGTGGGGCGCATCGCTTTTGCGATCAAGGCGAGACCCGACGAACTGGATGCCGAGATCCTGGGGGCCCTCAAGGCCATGGGCCTCTTCCGGGTCTTCCTGGGCATCGAGGCGGGCGGATCCCGCGCCTTGAAGCAGCTGGGACGCACCCAGACCGTGGCGCAGAATGCCCGGGCGCTGGACCTCATGCGGGAGCTGGACCTTCACGCCTGCTACAACCTGCTGCTCCTGAACCCCGACTCCAGCCTGGAGGATTTGCGGGAGCAGGCGAGCTTCCTTCGGGAACATCCCCACGTCCCCATGAACTTCTGCCGGACGGAAGTCCATGGCGGCACGTCCCTGGAGGCCCAGTTGCGGCGCCAAGGTCGGTTGCAGGGGGATCTGTGGGGGCTGGACTACGTGATCCAGGACCCAAGGGCGGAGGCCGCCTATGAAGGCATCCGCCAGGTCTTCCACCGGCGCACCCGGGCCCTGGACTGCCTTCAGCACCGGGCCATGGCCCTGGACTTCGAACTGAAGCTTCTGGAGCGTTTCTATTCCCCCCAGCCTCGCCTGAAGCGCAGGATCCAGGATTTCGTGGTGCGGCTGAACCAGGACACGGCCCAGCGCCTGGTGCAGATCGCCGACGCGGCGGAGGGTGCCCAGGACTGGTCGGCCATGGCGGCTGCCTGTGACGTGGCCGATGGGGCCTTCCGCACCGAGGCCGCGGCGCTCATGGCCCAGCTCCGGGCGGCGGCCCAGCCCTGCAGCGCCAGCCCAGGCCTTCCCTGGCTGGCGGCCGTCTCCCTGCTGGTCCTGCCCTCGGCCCTGCCGGCCCAGGTCGTCCCCCAGGCCCCCACGGTGGTGGCGTCTGAGAAGGCGCGTTTCCGCGCGGAGCTGGGTCGCCGGGTGGCCGAAGGCGCCCGCCCCTTGGTGGAGGATTTCTTGAGTGGCGAAAGCCCGGTGCTGCACATCCTGCTGGACTTGAACGCCGAAGGCATGGTCAGCCACTGGGCCGTGCTCACCAAGGTGAAATTCCCGGACACCGCCCAGTTGGACCTCCCCCGCACCCGGATGCTCCCGGATCTGTCCTCCCTGCGCTGCCAGGAGCTCGGGGGCCAGCGCCTCGTGGCCGTCCTGCGCCGGGACGAGTTCCAAAAATTGACTCCCACCACCGAGGCCCCCACGGTGACCCTAAGGCCCCTTCCCGTGGCCCAGGGCAGGGTGGAGGTGGTTGCGGTATCAACCTCCAACACCTCCATATATGAATGGGCCCACAGCAGCCCCAGGGACACCCCCTTCTTCCGGATGACCCATGGCCAGCCTGTTGCGTCGCGCCATTAGCGTTCCCCTGCTCCTGCTGGCCCCCAGCCTGGCCGCCCAGGTCCTGGTGGGGCGGGTGCTGGATGACAAGGGCAGGCCCATCCCGGGGATGAGGATCCAGGCGAGCAGCCCGGCAGGGGTGTCCCCGCGGACGGCGGAAACCAACGCCCAGGGGGAGTATCGCTTCGGGGACCTCCCGCCGGGTTCGTACCGCCTGGAACTACGCCGCGCAGGGTGGCTCTGGGTCCAGGTTCGGGTCGCCCTGCGGCCATCGCCGGGGTACACCTTCACCCCCCGAGGCCCCGAGGAAGACGCCCTCCTGCTGCAGGTGCCTGCCACGCTTGCGCGGCCCGATGGACAGCCGCAGGTCGGACGAAACCCCTAAGCCAAGCAGAGGGGGCCAGGAGGGCGCTTCCCCCAAGGCTGTCGGGGAGTGGATGACGTCCCCTTGCGGTGAAATTCGCGCGGGGAAGGATTTCAGGTCGATGGTGATAGGTTCGCCTTCCGGTCAGGATGCCTTCTCTTGGTGCCGCATCGGCCATGCCAGGCTTTCGCGTTTCGCTGCACGCCCGGCAGGTAGGCACCTCATCCAGCCCTCTTCCTGCCCCTCAAAATCCCTTCTCCGGAGTGTTCAGCCCCTCACCCCAGCACCACCCGCACCCGACAGGTGGTTCCCGCAGGCCTTGGGGGAATGGGTCCATGGTGCACCTGCCCATCCACCGTGAGTTCGCGCACGCCGCTGCAGACGCCGCTGGGGTTATCCACCACGATCTGGTAGGTGGCGCCCCGCCACTGGCGCTGCACCTCGAAGCCCGGCCAGTCCTTGGGGATGCAGGGGTCCACCGTCAGGCCCTGGAAACCCACCCGGACCCCCAGGATCCAGCGGGTCATGGCGGTGTAGCTCCACCCGGCGCTGCCCGTGAGCCAGGGGTGCCGGGCCCGTCCGTGGGCTGGGTGCTCCGCGCCGTAGACGAACTGGCAGTAGCTGTAGGGCTCCGCCTGGCGGACCTCGATCCGGTCGTTCTGGTTGCAGGGCAGGAGGCTGTCCAGGAAGCGCATGGCGCGGTCCCCCTGGCCCAGCTTGGCGGCGGCGATGACGGCCCAGGGATTGGGATGGCTGAAGATGGCACCGTTCTCCTTGATGCCCTTGTAGACCCGACCCATGAAGCCGATTTCGTCGTTGGGTTTCGAGAACGAGGGCTGCAGCAGGTGCAGGCCCCAGGGGGTGTAGAGGTGGGCGTCCAGGGCGTCCAGGGCCAGCTCACCGTGCACCCGGGGGGCGGCGTCGCTCACCACGGCCCAGGTGTTGCTCTCCATGAAGACCTTGGCCTCCTCCGAGGCCTGGGTGCCGATCTTGAGCCCCGAGGCGGTGGTGCCCCGGGCGTACCAGGCCCCGTCCCAGAGCTCCCGCTCGCAGGCCTCCTGGACCTTCGACGCCAGGGCCCGGTAGTGGTCCGCGTCCTCCAGGCGTCCAAGGTGTTCCGCCGCCTCCACGAAGGCCACCAGGGCCCAGTGGTGCAGGAAGCTCACCATGGCGCTCTCGCCGCCCCCCAGGTTCAGGCAGTCGTTCCAGTCCGCCCGCAGGCCCAGGCAGATACCGGACTTCCCCACCTGCGCGGCGCTGAAGTCCAGGCCCGCCTTCATGTGCTCCCAGACCGTGCCCTGGCCTTCGTCGCAGAAGGGAATGACCTCATCGAAGAAGGCCAGGTCCCCGGTCTCCTTCACGTACTCGCAGATGGAAGGAATGAGCCACAGGTGGTCGTCGGAGCAGGTGTGGTCCAGGCCATGGATGTAGCTGGCCTTGTCCGGGGCATGGGCGATGGTGGGGCTCTTGAAGGCCGGCCGCGGTTGGGGATCGAACCAGTCCGGGTCGAAGAGATGGAGGCCGTAGCCCTGGCGCACCTGGGCGCGGAGCAGTTCCTTCAGGCGCTGGCGCACCTTGGCAGGGTTCGTGTGGGGCACGCTCATCACATCCTGGCTCGTGTCCCGGAAGCCCAGGCCCGTGCGGCCCCCCACCTCGATGAAGCTGACGA
>CAZPUI010000106.1:0-11851 GCA_964589695.1 uncultured Solibacteraceae bacterium
CGCCGACCTTGTGGGCGCCGGTGGGGAAGTACTTCCCCACCAGGCCGAAGATGCGGGCCTGGACTCCGGTGATTTCGGGTGGGATCTCCAGGATGTTGGGGAATCCGAAGCGCCCCGTTTCCATGTCGTTTTTCCAGGTGATACGGAAGAGGTTCACGGGATCCAGATCCCAGAGCCCCACCTCCTGGAGTCGGCTCAGGAGGGCCTCGGGCAAGGTGGAGGGATCCCGCATCTGCCGGAATGTGGGGATCACGATTCCCCGTTCACGACAACGCGCCGCGGTTCGACGGAGCACCTCTTCATTGGGGGACCGCAGAATCTGGGACATGGCTACCTCTGGAGTGTGGGGGGAGAGGAACGTCGAGTCCGAAGGGCAGCCATCGGGGGCTGACTCTGAAGGCTGGAGGCCACGGACTGGAGGCTTCGTCGCCAGTGACTGTCCAGCAGGCGTTGAGTCTTTCGCGTATCGCCCTCCCCCAGGGCCGCAGCAATGGCTCGATGTTCCGCCACGGAACGGGCCACCCAGCGCGGAACCTGCATGTACGTGCACTCGTAGCGGAAACAGATCCGTTTCAGCTCATCCAGGATGCGGAAGAGGTGACCGTTCACACAGCCTTCCAACAGGGCGCTGTGCCAGGCCAGATCCACCTCGATGCTGCGCAGGGGATCGAGGGAGGGGTCGGACATCTCCTGAGCCAGAGCTTCAAGCTTCTCCTTTTGGTGGGCGTCCAGGGGAGGATGGGCCTGGAGGGCCTGACGCTCCAACAGGCTGATCAGGGGGTAGACCTCCTGCACCTCCTGTAGGCTCAAGGCGCGGACACGAAACCCTTGCCCCATGTGGGACGAGATGAACCCCTCCCGTTCAAGTCTCAAGAGGGCTTCCCGGACGGGGGTGCGGCTCACCCCCAGGCGCTTTGCGACATCGGTGTCCTTGAGTCGGGAACCAGGGGTCAAGGTGCCCTGGAGCAGCTGGCCCAGGAGCTCACGGTGGACATCGGTGCGAAGGGGGGTTCGGGTGGTCATGGCTTCACGGTATTTTGTATACAAAAATCACGCAAGGGGTCGATGCAACTAGGGGATCAGGTGCCGTTGTTTCACCAACAGGTCGACCAGGAAGGCCCCGGGATCCGGAATGCGGGTCAAGGCCATGAGGGCACTGATGACAAAGGGCTTGTAGCTGGCCTCGTGGTAGGCGGGAATGCGGTAATGTTCGAAGACTTCGGCGCTCACTTCCCCGGCCTTGCAGCTGACCCCCGAAATGTCCGCGGGCAGGCAGTGCATGTAGAGGGCCCTGCCCCCGTCCGTGCGCTTCATGCGCTGGGCGGTGCACTCCCAATCCTGGAAGCGCGCATTGTTGGCAAGGCATTCCTGTTCCAGGGCCTTCAGGCCCTCCCGGTCACCCGACTTGAGGAGCTGGGTGCGTCGCTCCATGACATGGTAGGGGGCCCAGGATTTGGGGTAGACGATGTGGGCGCCTTCGAAGGCCTGGTCCATGTCGTTCAGAACCTGGAAGGAGCCGCCACTGGCCTCCGCTTGGGACTGGGCCAGGGCCACCACATCGGGGATGAGGCCGTAGCCCTCGGGATGGGCCAACCGCACCTCCATCCCGAAGCGGGTCATGAGGCCGATGATGCCCTGGGGTACGGAAAGGGGTTTGCCATAACTGGGACTGTAGGCCCAGGACATGGCGATGCGTTTGCCTCGAAGGGTCTCCAGGCTGCCGAAGTGCTTCACGAGCCAGGCGAGGTCTGCCAGGGACTGGGTGGGATGGTCCACATCACACTGCAGATTGAGGACAGAAGGTCGGCGGTGGAGCACACCCTGGGCCGTCCCATCCGTGAGGGCCTCCCCCACCTCGACCATGTAGCTGTGGCCCTCCCCTAGGAACATGTCGTCCCGGATGCCAATGACTTCGGTGAGGAAGCTGATCATGTTGGCCGTTTCGCGAACGGTCTCCCCGTGGGCCACCTGGCTCTTCTGCTCGTCCAATTCGGAGAGGGTCAGACCCAGGGCCGAGGCGGCGGAGGCGAAGCTGAACCGTGTGCGGGTGCTGTGGTCCCGGAAGATGGAGATGGCCAGGCCCGTGTCGAAGGCGCGGTAGCTGCGCCCTTCGCGGTGCATCTCCTTCAGGAGTTCCGTCAGCACGAGGATGGCCCTCACCTCGGATTCGGTGTGATCCCAGGTCAGCAGGAAATCCTTGTGAAGGAGTTGGGTGGGAAGGGCCTGGAAAGATGCAAGCAGGGTTTGCAGACGGGACATGGAGGCTCCTGGGAAGGGGGTTCAGGAAGGGAGGGGAAGCACGCAGGCACGGGAATCGTCATGACCCCAGCGGGCGCCATCCCTGACCTGGACCTGCCCGGCCATCAGGACATGCCTCGCCTGGAGCCGGGTGGTGAAGCCAGGGTAGGGTTCATGGACCTCCGCCAGGGAGGATTTCAGGGGGCGCCGGGGGCCTCTGGGGTCAAGCACCACCATATCGGCATCCAGCCCGGGTTCCAGGCGCCCCTTGCGGTGCTGGAGGCCCAGGATGCGGGCTGGAGTCTCAGACAGAAGGCGGGCTACGGAGAGGGCGGCCCGGTCCGGCGCCTCCTCGAAAAGCTTCCAGGCCAGAGGCACAAGAGACCCCAAGCCCGGAAGGCCATGGCCCACCCTTCGGATATCTTGGCCGTCCCAGGCGTCCTTGTCCTTGGCCAGGAAGGCGCAGTGATCCGTGGCCAGGCAGTCGAACAGCCCTTCGCGCAGGGCCTCCCGGAAGGGTTCCCGGTTCTCGCGCAGGGGCGGCGCGCAGAGCCAGCGATGACCCTGGGGCAGGGACAGCCAGGAAGGGTCGAGCCACAGGTATTGGGGGCAGGTCTCGCAGGTGACATCCTGGTTCGGGCGGGCGGACTGAATGCGCTGGGCGGCTTCCAGGCTGGACACATGCACGACATGGAGGGGGAGGCGGGCTTCCCGGGCCAGTTCAAGCACCCGGGTCACCGCAGACACTTCGGCCTCCTCGGGTCGCAGGCGTGGCAGGCTCGAGGGTTTGGACAGATCCTGTCCCGGAATGGCCCTTGCCAAGCAGGCGTCGTCCTCACAATGAACCAGCACCCGTAGGCCCAGGGCGGCCAGGCGGGGGAAGATGATGTGTAGCTGGTCAGGGTCCAGCAAGAGCCCCGCCTCCCGGTAGGTGGTGTAGACCTTAACGGTGCGGAAACCTCGGGAGGACAGCCGCGCCAGGGTGGACCAGGTGTCCTCGTCCCACCGCGTGGGGGTCAGGTGCCAGGTGGTCTGACACCGGGCGCGAGCCTGGGCCTTGACGAGGGCCCGATCCACGGCAGCCTGCAAGGTCTCCCCAGGTTCCTGGGTGATGAAGGCGGCCAGGGTGGTCAGACCTTCTTTAAGAGCGATTTCACCCGCGGTGGCGTAGGAGTCCGCCAGGTCGAAGCGGCCGATGCGGTCGTCCAGGTGGGTGTGAAGATCGATGAGGCCGGGCAGGACATAGGCCCCTGCGGCATCCAGCGTCAGGTCCGCAGGACCCAGACTGCTCCAGGGACCCAGGGCAAGGATGCGATGGCCTTCCACCAACAGGTCCAGGTCCTGCAGTCCCTGGGAGTGCACCACGCGGCCGTGGGTGAGGAGGGTGCGCACCTTCAGGCCTCCACGGCATCCAGGAAGGGTTCGATGGGTTCTGGGAGCGACAGGTTGGCCATGGGCGCCTCCACATCCTTCAGGCCATGCCCCGTCACCACCAGGATCACGGAAGCATCCTGGGGGAGCCGATGGGGGCTTGCTTGCAACTGACGGAGACCCGCCAGGGCGGCGGCGGCGGCGGGCTCGGCGAAGATACCCGTGGTGCGGGCAAGCAGGAGCTGAGCCTCGAGGATATCCCGATCCTCCACCACCACGGCCCTGCCTTCGCTTTCCAACAAGGCCCGACGGGCGAGATGGGCATTGCTGGGCACCCCCACCGAAATGCTGTCCGCTCGGGTACGGGGGTCCACATTGGCATAGGTGCCCGTGGCCCAGTACCGTGCGATGGCATCGGAGGTGGCGGCTTGGACTGCGATGAGGCGGGGGAGTCGGGCAATGAGTCCAGCCCCCTTCAGATCGGTGAAGGCCTTGTGAATTCCCGCCAGGATGACGCCATCACCGACTGCGACCAGGATGACCTCGGGCGCCCGAAAGCCGCACTGGGCGTAAATCTCCAGACCCACGGTCTTCTTGCCCTCGAGGGTGAGGGGGTGATAGGCCGTGTTCCGGTTGAGGCCACCCCGGGTGTTGGAATAGGCCAAGCTCAGGGCGAAGGCATCGTCATAGGTGCCCTTCACCAGCACCACCTTGGCCCCATGGGTGAGCATCTGCACCAGCTTGGCCCGGGGGGCCCCCGCAGGCACGAAGACCAGGGCCTCCAGACCGCAGCCCGCGGCCACGCAGGCCAGGGCGGAACCCGCATTGCCGGTGGAGGCTGCGATGAGCCGACTCTCCCCTAGCCGCCGGGCCTCGGCGGCCATAAGCCAGGACGCACGGTCCTTGAGGCTGGCGCTGGGGTTGAGGGCATCGTTTTTGATGAAGAGGCCGGAAAGCCCGAGGCTTTCCCCCAGCCTTGGGACCCTGGGCATGGGGGTTTGGCCCACTGGGAAATCGGGATGGAAGGCACGCTCCACCGGACAGAACAGATCCCAATCCGGGTGCTCCGGGTCGAAGTGCCGACGCACTTCGTTCAAGTCCAGCACCACCTCAAGGACTCCGGGGAGGGGCGCATCGGGGCGGTACTCCAAGCCACAGACGGGGCACAGGTAGCGGACTTCCTCGCGCCTGAAAGTGCGCCCACAGGTGCTGCAGAGGTAGTGGAAGTGCGTCATGGTCCGCCGTCCCCTGGATCCATCGGAACGATGGGCTCAAAGCTTGCCATTCAGCTCCGCCACCAGACCCGCATAGAAAGCTGCTGCCCCGCTCAGGTGATCCAGAGGGCAATGCTCATTGGGGAAATGGGCCAGCACTTCGTGGCCGGGTCCGAGCCCCAGGCAGGGAATTCCTTCCTTGCCGGCAATGGCGATGGCATTGGTGCTGAAGGTCCATTTGTCGACGAAAGGCGTTTTCCCAAGGACCTTCTCGTAGGCTCGGGTGGCCTGGGCCAGCCAGGGGCTGTCTTCGGGCAGAACCCAGGTGGGGAAGTGCTTCTCCACGGGGTACACCAGACCGGTGTAGGCGGGTTCCTGATAGTCCAGGATGCTCACCTCGGCCTCGGGATGGCCGGCCCGTGCTGCGGCCTCCCGCACCTCCGCCAGGGCGCTTTCCTTGGTTTCACCCCAGGTGAGTCGACGGTCCAGGCTGAGGGTGGCACTGTCGGGAACGGCGCACTGGCTGGGACCCGTGAAGAAGACCTGGCTCACGCAGACGCTGCCCTTCCCCAAGAAGGGATCCGTGGCCAGTCGCTCATGCAGTTGCTCGATTTCCAGCGCGATGCGGCTGATCTTGTAGATGGCATTGTCCCCCCGCTCTGGGGCGCTGCCATGGCAGCTCAGGCCCTTGACCTTGATCTGCATTTCCATACGGCCGCGGTGACCCCGGTAGAGGTTCATGTTGGTGGGTTCGGTGATGACCACCAGCTCGGGCCGAAGGCCTTCCTCGTGCAGGAGGTACGTCCAGCAGAGCCCGTCGCAGTCCTCTTCCAGGACCGTCCCAGTGAAATGGATCGTGAACTGGTCGTTCAGCTCCAGTTCCTTGATGATGCGGGCCGCCGTCACCATGGAGGCCATGCCCCCCTCCTGGTCCACCGTGCCCCGGCCCCAGACCTTTCCATCCTCGATCTTGGGCGTGAAGGGATCGAAGTCCCAAAGGCTGAGGTCCCCGGCGTAGACGGTGTCGATGTGGGCGTCGAAGGCCAGGACCCGGGGACCCTGACCCAGGGTCCCGATGATGTTCCCCAGGCCATCGATGCGCACCTGGTCGAAGCCCACCCTGACCATCTCCTCCTGGATCCGGAGCACCACCTCCCGCTCCTTGCCGCTGAAGGAAGGAATTCGCACCATGTCCATCAGGAAGTGGGCCGTATCGAGTTCCAGGTCCAAGGCTCGGGCGTGGATGCGCTGGGCAAGGTCGGACATGGCAGCCTCCAGGGCGTGGGATCGCCCTAGAATAAGTGACGTGGGTCCGTTTTGAATACAGAAAGCGAGATTGTATGAAAACCCTGGATTGGGGTTATGAGATCGCGGGAAATGCCATCCCTGTGGACTGTCCTAAGTGGAATTCAGACAGTTATGGGGGGCCGAGGGGTCGAATGCTGCAAGCCATCCAAAGGTTCCCAAGGAGTTTGACATTGCTGAAATAACCTGTTCAAATCTCTCGTCCATCGCATCCCACCTTCGATAGCCAACCCAATGCTTCCTCTGGCAGCTTTCCATCAAAATATTGCAACTTCCCTCCTCCAACCCTTTCCCTCTCCCTCTCAACCCCTTCCCAACCCTCACCGCCCGATCCATCGGGCTCTTGAAGTCGGAGGAATTAATGAGTTTGCACCGGACATGCCATATTCATGCACCCCCACGCATGCGTGAGCTTAATCTCCAACTCCCGCTGAAGGTGCTGACCATGGGACGCGGGTGTCTCTGACAGGTTTGGCATTCACGCAGACTCAACTGGAATGGGGCCTTGTCAGTAGTGGGCGATACCAACTCAAGCCCGTGCCTCGACACCCAGACCGGTTCCAGCCTCGCGCAAAGAATCTTTCCCTCCCCTACCAATCCTGAATCGTCCCGGTTCAGTTCCAACGATGGAGATCTTCTATGACTAAGTGGATTACTGGAGTTCTTGTCGCTGCTGCGGCCCTTGCCGCACCTCTATCCGCCCAGGCGACCCAGGACGGTCTCGAGCTTGGGCTCAAACTCAAAGCTGGCGCCACCGCGGGAGCGCTCAAGGAAGACCTGAGGGCGAATAAAATGGTCGGCGCGGGCATTTTTGCGAGCTACCACATGGGTGGTGGGGCATTGATCGGAGAGGTCTCCTATCAGTACTTCAGCGCCGTGGACTACTGGGCTCCTCTTCCCGCGGGTTCTACAACGGCCAATTCCGTGGATCGACGGCGGAATAACCTCTCCGGCTGGAATGTTCGCGCAGGCTACCGCGCACCCCTGTTTGCCGGCTGGCATTGGCAGGCAGGAGGTGGCCTCGACATCCTCAAGTCCCGCCAGGAAGTTTCCGGACAGATCACCTCCGGAACGAATGTTGAAGGCCTCTCGGTGACCCCTGAGACCACCAAGATGTCCCCCTCGGTCTTCGGCGGAATCTACACCAAGGTAGGGGACTCCTTCACTTTTGAAGCCAATGTCGTTTCGGTGGGCTACTCCCGCGTGAATTGGATCACAGCCACTTCTGGGGCCGGAACACCCAGGGCGGAGACCACGGCGCGCCGTGGACTCGTGCTGGAGGCCTGTTTTGGATTCCGCTTCTAGAACCCAGATCCTCATTTCGCAGCCAGGAGTCAAACCATGAACTGGAAACTGACCATTCCGACCCTTTCCCTGTTGCTTGTGGCAGGGCATTCGCTCGTTGCCCAGGAAGTCACAGCCACCATCCTCGGTACCGTCAAGGACAAGGCCGGTAAACCGATTCAGGGCGCCATCATCAAGCTTCGCGCTCCCCAGGCGATCGGCGAAAAGACTGTCGTTTCAGACGCCCAGGGGAACTTCCGAGTGCCCCTTCTGCTCCCCGGCGACTACACCGCCACCACGAGCAAGGATGGGTATGTGGGCACCCGAAGTGACTTCCGCCTTTCGGGCGGCAGCGTCATTCGCCAGGACATCGTCCTGAGGGAAATCCAGACGGCGGTAGCCACCGTTGAAGTAGTCGCCGTCTCCGCCATCGTCGACAAGACCCAGACGAAAACGTCCGTCAGCCTCGACCAGCGCGACATCGACGTCATCCCTGTCGCCAATAGTTTTGTGAGTCGGGCCCTGGCAGGACTCGCCCTTTCCCCCGCCGTGACCGGCAACCAGCTCTACCAGTCCATCCGTGGCGGTGCCCAGGGTCAGACCCAGTACATGGTGAACGGCCTCTCGGTGCGGGACAATATCACCATGCAGGGCCGTCCCCAGGACGTCATCCTTGACGACCTGGTTGAAGACTCCCAGGTCATCCTGTCCCCCCTGAACGCCAAATACGGCGATTCCTCCGCAGGCCTCATCAATGTGGTGGAAAAGACTGGCACCAACGAATTCAGCGGGTCTCTTCGTCTGAAGCTCAGCCGTGCGAACTGGGCCGCCATGCGGCCGAACGGCTACAACCAGAACGGACTGGCCCTCAATACCTTCCAGCCTGTGCCCGTGGATCCCTTGAACAAGACCTACGAGCTGCAGTTCTCGGGCCCGATCATCAAAGACCGCCTGACCTTCACCTATGGCACTCGCCTCACACCCAAGACGGCGGGCTCCGCCACGGCGGCCGATGCTGCCACTGCAACCGGCAACAGCTGGGTGTATTACCGGGGCGCGGCCTACAAGGGCGACCCCTTCAACAGCCAGGCACTGCGCACTGGCCCCACGGGCTCCACGTTCCACCAGGGACGCCTGTACTGGCAGCTCAACTCCAACCACACCCTGGACTACAGCCACTCCGAGAACTTCAACCAGTTCTTCGACTATAACGGAAGCAACTTCCCCACCGTGGACGCCACCGTCGACCCGGACCAGAACAGTGTCAACAGGTTCCGACAGCTGACCTACCGCGGCATCATTGGCACCTCCGGTGTCCTGGAAGCCCGTTATGGCAAGCGTACGTCGAACATCAAGTTCACCAGCGGCCCCGGAGATCCTATCTACCTCCTCTATGGCCCCAGCACCGGCACGACTTTCAGCAACAGCGCCGCACAATGGGGGACCAATGGCGCCCGCTCGGACAAGCAGAAAGAACAGCGCGACACCATCAGCGCCACCCTCAACTACCAGCATCAGCTTGAACTCGCTGGGCAGCACAGCATCGATGTGGGCATGAATTACATCGAGACCATCTGGGGCACCGTGCAGAACAGCGGCGGCCCTAATGGCATCGTGTTCGGGGCTCCCGGAAAGCTGGACCCCAGCGTACAGATTCCCGGTGTCGCCAATGCCGGAGGCAAATACATCGTGTTCCACCACTTGGCCAAGGTCGGCGCCAATGGCACCGCTTTCATTCCGACGGCCCCCGCGAACAACCCCAATGCCCCTGCCACCGTTCGCAAAATGCCGTGGATGATCCAATACACCGGCGTACCCCAGGCCACCTTGAAGAAGCCCTCTACCAGCTACTACCTCAACGATCAGTGGGCCATCAACAGCCACTGGAACGTGATGCTCGGTCTCCGCCTGGAGCAGTGGAAATACAGCGATGGCCTCGGCGAGAAATACAACAGCAGCGCGCTTTCGCCGCGTATGGAAGTCAAGTACGATATCCATGGCGACAACAGCCGCGTCCTGAACTTCAGCTATGGCGAGTTCCGGGGGAACGTGGGCGAGCGCATCACCCGGGCGCAGTCCACCTTCCGCAACACGACGACCATCACCCGGTACTGGGACAAGTTCGGTCCCGATGGCATCGACAAGGAATACCTGGTCGACAAGGCTGACATCATGAATCCGGCCAACTACGGATTCGTCTACTCCTTCGATGTGCCCAACGCCATCTTCGCCATCAACAAGAACTTCAAGCCCGAACGGAACAAGGAGATGGTATTCGGCTTCCGCCGCTCCTTCAGTTCGGGAGGCGGTTTCCGTCTGGAATTTGTCAACCGCGTCTGGGATGACCTGCCAAACGCCATGGGCAGTCTCAATCCCATTTCCATTCCGGACCCCACCAACAGTGGCCTGGCTCCCAAGACCAACTACCTGCGCACCCTGGTGAATGATCCCCAGGCCAAGCGCACCTACAACGGTCTCGAACTGGACTTCAAGACCAGCGTGATGGCCGGTTGGTACCTCCAGGGCAGCTATACTTACAGCCGCCTTACCGGCAACAGCCTCTACGGCGACAATACGGGCTTTACTTTTACTGAAAACATCGCGCTCACGGGCGTCTTTCGTCCGCGCTTTGCGGAACTGGGCATCGCCTCGGACGCCTACCAGCCCGAGGGGCAGTTCGGTACCAGCATCGGCAACATGTTCAAGCTGCTGGCGGTCTATTCCATCCAGAAGGGCAATGTACGTTCCTCCTTCAGCCTCCTGGGTCGCTTCATTCAGGGCAGCCCCGAGGACTTGACCCAGACGGTGCTGATCCCCAGCCCCGGCCTCAACAGCGCCATTGGCACCCTGCCGGGGACCTACCAGCACTACTACAACGGACGCGGGCAATATCTCAGCCCCGACCAGACTTTGTTTGACTTTAACTACAACCTCGAGATACCCATCGGCAAGAAGCTCAAGACCTTCGCGCAGCTCAATATCGTGAATGTCTTCAACACCATCCGCCCAGGGACATTGAATCGTGGCAGCAGTGGAGCCGAAATGGCGACCCCCGTCGGCTATCGCGTCTCCAGCACCCTGAATTTCGGCGCAGCCACTTCAAACAGCTTCTTCGTCGGAGCACGAAGCTTCAACCTGGACCTCGGCCTTCGCTTCTAGCCCTTGCCCATCCCAAGGAGAATAAACATGAACAAGACAATGCTGCTTGCTTCCTTGGCCCTGGCAGGCGTGACGCTGAGCGCCCAGGATAAGTGGATCTTTGATGCGAAGGTTGGCCTCGTCTCAGCCCAAGGCGACCTCGGTGCCCTGACCGAGAAGAAACAGGGTCACGCCTTCGAGGTCGGTGCCAGCTACATGCTGAACAGTGACGGCTTCGGGGTCCGCCCCCACGGCGGCCACATGGTGGTTCGTCGCAAGGTCTTCAGCGTTCCCGCCACGGATCGCCTGAGCGACACTGCGGATGCCAAGAATTCCTGGTTCGGCATGGATTTCCTGTACGAATCCAAGAGCCTCCCGGTGGTCTACTACACCGGTCCCATGGCCTGCAGCTGGGACATCACCGCCCAGATCAAGGGCGCTATGGATGACACCTCCTACAAGTTTGGGTGGCGGGTCGGCCTCACTGTCAAGGTGACCAAAGCTTGGGCCGTGGACGCCTACTATGGGCTGTCGGAATGGACCCGCTACACCCCGCGAATCCCCGAAGCCGGCAACAGTGCCAGCACGCGGGTCGTGAATCGCAATCCGAGCTGGTTTGCCGTGTCAGGCGTCTACCGGTTCTAACCTGCCCTGCGGCGGACAGAATAATAAAGGGAGCCTAAGGGCTCCCTTCTTCGATTTGCCTTTGCGAAACTCGGCGTCACGCGCTTGAAATCTGGGTTCGTCACTTCAGGTGTGGAGCATCATCCGCATTGGTGCGATAGGTGAGAATGTGCACCTTGTCTTCGATGAGTTCTTGAACGGGTCGAAGCAATAACCACCACCGGCAAAGACAACGGTCAGCCGACGCGTCGGCAGGGGTGTAAGCGACGAACATCGAATCTCCGCATGCTCGGATGCTTCAATGAATTTCTTCCGCGTCCTTGAGCCCACCTGCAGCAAGGCAGGCGCTGGGTATCACCGTCAGGTGTGTCCCGAATGGATACTGCTGGGTGCAGGGGGCTATGGCAGGAGTTATGGATTCATGTTGCGAGGAGGGCTTTCCTCAGACTCCCAGCCGGGCATCCCCTTCCGCACCGGACCTTTCGACCAAGGCCTTGGCCTCCTCCAACAGCGCTGCGCAGGTCGCCCGCATGTTCTGGGTGTAGTCCTGGTCCGTGATGTCCTTGAGGTTGATGAGCACGTTCCAGATGCCGCCCCGAACGCCTGCGAATCCAATCTGAACGCCCACCATGCCATCGGTGATGGAGGCGGGGTTGCCGTGAGAGAGGACCACGGCG